>CAZYEO010000219.1:1248-2515 GCA_964646495.1 uncultured Muribaculaceae bacterium | reverse complement strand
TGGGTATATTTAAATGATATGCACTCATCCTTCGACATAGATAATAAATACTTTTCGTTGGTGAAACAAATGCGTTATATTGCAAAAAAATAATTTTTCCGTTCCGCAAATAATATAAAAAATAAGGATTGCATTTTTTTTATGCAATCCTTATTTTTTATATTCAGAGAAATATTAGTCAATATCTTTAGCTTCCCATCCAAGTGCACTTGCACCCAAAACTGCAGCATCACTCTCTTTAAGTTCAGAAAGAAGAATTTTTGTTTTACCCTTGAATATTGATAAAACATTTTTGTCAAGAGAATTTTTTATTGGTTTCAATAGAAGATCTCCCGATTTTGCCAAACCACCAAATAATATTATTGCTTCAGGGCTTGAGAATGTAATAAAATCAGCAAATGCTTCTCCTAATATATTTCCTGTAAACTCAAATATTTCTTTTGCCAATTTATCTCCCGCTACGGCTGCATCATATACATCTTTTGATGTTATTGATTCAAGTTGGATATTGCGTAGCAATGAAGGCTCGGTACGAATTTCTAAGTATTCACGCGCGGTGCGAGCTACTCCGGTAGCTGATGCATAGGCTTCAAGACAGCCCGTACGACCACATCCGCAAGCTCTACCATTATTACGTTTTACTATCACATGTCCCAATTCTCCGGCAAAACCGTCATTACCATATACAATTTGACCATTGATTACAATTCCACTACCTACTCCAGTTCCAAGGGTAATCATAATGAAATCTTTTAATCCACGTGCAACGCCATAAGTCATTTCACCGATAGCAGCCGCATTGGCATCATTGGTAATAGCCACAGGAATACCAAATTTATCACTCACTATATCAGCTAATGGAATGGGGGTAGGCCATGGAAGATTGACACCATCTTCGATGGTCCCAGTAAAATAATTGGCATTAGGAGCACCAATACCGATACCATGTATCTTACCCTCAGCATTATTAGCTTGAATGAGACGGGTTAATTCCACATACAACTCATCAATATAATCTGTGATTTCACTGTGTTTGGCAGTCTTTATAGAACCGCTTGCAATTACTGAACCTCTTGCATCAACGATACCGAATACGGTGTTTGTTCCACCTATATCAATACCTACAACATATGGTTTGCTCATGATTTAAAATTAGTTTTTGTGTAAATGAATCTATCATACAAAGATAATGTAAATGGATGTAATTCAAAATAAATTTATTTATTTTTTTGCGTTGTTGCGTTTATATAATGTACGATTTCTCACT
>CAZYEO010000219.1:0-1238 GCA_964646495.1 uncultured Muribaculaceae bacterium | reverse complement strand
TTTAATCATTATTTCACACCGAATAGTAACAGAATCGCTCCAAATAGTAACATACTGACAGAATGCCTATTGCACAATAATTTAAACAGATATATGTTTGTATAAACATTTTACAACTGAATTATTATGAAAAAATTTACACTATTAGCAATGTTCATGATATCTATATTATCATTGACATTATCCTGCTCAAAGGATAAAGACGAACCGGAAACACCGGAAAACGAAGGGACCGTAAGTATTTTAGGTACTTGGCAAATAGACGTATCTGAATTTTGGTATGAGAAAAAAGGCGACAATAAGAGATACGAATATTATTATGAAGATGATTTTATAAATAGTAATGAGTACTGGATATATACATTGAAAAAAGATGGAGTTGGTGTAGTGAAAGAAGTTAAAAATGGCTATATTGACGAAGGCAATTTCAGCTATTCCTATAGCGGTACAATTTTAACAGCTATAGAACCAGACGGAGATAAATCTGTCTTTACAGTTGAGGAGCTCACAAATAATAAACTGATTATTAAATCAGCTGAAAAAATGAGCTACGGAGAATATAGTTCCGAGATACTTAGACAAACCTACAAACGCATTAATTAATTACTATAAAGAATTATCACGGTATGCAAATAACACAATAAATAGTATGAATATTAAAATTTTTAATTCCAAGGCAATCTGAGACAAATAATAAAACTTCTATTATGAAGGAACACACATAGGTATGAATAATAGTTGGTATATGTGTTAATTCCAAGCATCGGCTATTTCACTGATCTAATACGTGACACACAAAATAGCCGATGCTTATTTTTTAATAAGATTTTTACAAACCGGAGATTTGGGTATTAATCAAATATTCTCTAATTTTGGTATCACCGTTCAAATTTGAAATTGAATGAATAATAAAACGAAAATAGCAATTATAGACGATGACATAAAAGCCATCACATTACTCAAAGATTTATTGAGCGATTATCCCGACTTTGAAATTGTTGGAACATCTACCAATGGAGCTGAGGGCTTAAAAATGATAAAAGAGACTTGTCCCAATCTTCTTTTTTTAGACATTGAACTACCGGATGCTAACGGTATTGCAATGCTTGAAAATTTTCTGCGCAGGATATGCTGCTTTAAAGAAACGTATGCTCTTGAGGACAGAATTCAGATATCAGTTGATATGATTCGCGAGCGCGTCGGTGACGGTCAGGTGGTTGTACTTGTTTCAGGCGGAG
>CAZYEO010000218.1:0-2532 GCA_964646495.1 uncultured Muribaculaceae bacterium | reverse complement strand
ATTTTTATATTTATTCAAAGAAGGTCGCTCAAAAAATTGGCGACCTTCTACTACATATATATATTTTTTCCTATTCCTCTTTTTGCGTAGCTTCGTATGCTTTAAGAAGTTTTTCTTGAACATCACCTGGCACAAGTTCGTATGCAGAGAATTTCATTGTAAATGAGGATCGACCACCTGTGATTGAACTCAACGATGTGGAATAACTTGCCATTTCTTTTAAAGGGACTTTAGCTGTTATTTTTTCAAATCCGTTTTCACTCGACATTCCCATTATAATAGCACGACGACCTTGTAAATCGCTCATCACATCACCCATCTTATCGGCAGGAACAAGAACATCAACATCATATACAGGTTCAAGTATCTTAGGATTCGCATTTTTGAATGCCTCACTAAAAGCATGCCTTCCTGCCAATCTAAATGAAATTTCATTTGAATCAACCGGGTGCATTTTACCGTCGTAAATACAAACTCTCACATCACGAGCATATGAACCGGTAAGCGGTCCCTGTTCCATGCGATCCATTAGTCCTTTCACAATAGCCGGAATAAAGCGAGAATCAATAGCTCCACCCACAATACAGTTTAGCACTACTAATTTGCCACCCCATTCAAGTGGAATAACCTGCGTATCACGTATATTCATTTTAAATTCCTGACCATTAAAACGATAGGTCTCAGGATTTGGCATTCCATCAATATATGGCTCTACAATCAAATGTACCTCACCAAATTGACCGGCTCCTCCCGATTGTTTCTTATGTCGGTAATCAGCACGTGAAGATTTGGTAATTGTTTCACGATAAGGGATTTTAGGCTCTTTAAATTCTATCATTATCTTATCGTTGTTCTCAATTCTCCATTTGAGTGTGCGGAGATGAAATTCCCCTTGTCCTGAGATAATAGTCTGTTTTAATTCTTTTGACTGCTCTATTATCCATGTAGGATCCTCTTCGTGCATCCTTGTAAGTACCTCGCTTAATTTTTCAGCATCCGATTCTGTAACAGGCTTAACAGCACGTTGATATTTTGGTGCCGGATATTTTACAAAGTCATATACATAATTGCATCCTTTTTCATTTAAAGTATTTCCAGTGCGTACATCTTTAAGTTTTACCGTAGCACCGATATCACCGGCACATAGTTTGTCTACTTGATTTTTTATTTGTCCACATACAGTGAATATCTGTGCAATCCTTTCTTTGCTTTCACGATTCATATTAGTAAGATCCACTCCTGGCTTCAAGGTTCCCGAAATAACTTTGAAATATGTTACTTCACCAATATGGGGTTCTATACTTGTTTTAAAAATATATAAACTCAATGGTCCATTAGAATCAGGTTTTATTGATTCGTCTTTAGTGTCTACAGGAGCCGGCATATCGTCTACAAAGGGAACGACATTGCCCAAAAATTCCATCATGCGCCTTACTCCCATATCTTTCAATGCACTCACACAGAATACAGGGAAAATACTACGATCAATAAGTCCTTTACGAATACCAAGTCTCAACTCATCTTCCGATAAAGCACCTTGATCAAAAAATTTATCCATCAACGATTCATCATTTTCAGCAGCAGCTTCCACAAGTTGCTGATGTAACTCTTGGGCGCGTTCTAAGTATTCATCAGGAATATCACTTATAGTTGGCGTGCCTCCTTCAGGTCCCCATGAATACATTTTCATCACTAATACATCAATCATTGAGTTAAATGCCGCACCAGAGGCTATAGGGAATTGAATAGGAACAACTTTTTTCCCAAACACCTCAATCATCTGAGTTATTACATTGTCATAATCAGCTTTTTCTCCGTCAATTTGATTGAGAGCAAATATAACAGGTTTATGAAGTTTTTCAGTAGTACGGAATATATTACGAGTACCAACCTCCACTCCATATTGTCCATCAATTAAAATCACTCCGGTATCGGTAACATTAAGGGCTGTAATAGCACTTCCAACAAAATCGTCACTTCCCGGACAATCAATAACATTGAGTTTCTTATTTTGAAACTCAGCATAAAAAACAGTGGAAAATACGGAGTATCCGTATTCTTTTTCTACAGGAAAAGAGTCACTCACAGTATTGCCTGCTTCTACAGTGCCTCTGCGTTTTATAACTCCACACTCGTAAAGCATCGCTTCAGCAAGTGTGGTCTTACCCGAGCCTTTGCTACCAAGCAAGGCTATGTTCTTAATTTCTTTTGTTTCGTAAACCTTCATGTTATTAGAGAATTAAATTGTTATTCTTCTGATAGATTTAATGGCACGCAAATTATAAATAATTTCATAAAAAACAGAAAAAACTTTTATGTTAGAAAACACTTTTATAACATCTTCTTAATGATTATCTTTGTTCTATGGCAGGAATATACATACATATACCATTTTGCAAAAAGAAATGTATCTATTGCGATTTTTTTTCAATAGCGACTTTGGGCAAAATATCACAATATATCAATACCGTATGCAATGAATTATCATTGAGAATAAAAGAGATAGATAATAAGCCTGTTACCACTATATAT
>CAZYEO010000217.1:0-2571 GCA_964646495.1 uncultured Muribaculaceae bacterium | reverse complement strand
TGAATTCAGCCCTTTATTTTAATTTCAAAAAACTTTTATCGGACAGCAATAAAATAATTTACATAATGAATATGGAATATAATGTTGAAAAACACATATAAATATTAGTATTTTAATTAACACTTTCATACTTTTGTCTAAATAAATAAAAATAAATAGTCTATATTAAATAATAACATCATAATTCCTATGACAAAATTAAAGTTTATTTTAGTAATTGGTCTTATCACATCACTATTGCCTGTGTTTACATATGCTCAAAAAAAGGTGATTATTGAGGAACCACAAGTTTTGGAAAAGCAAGCTGAGAGAAAGTCAATGAAACGTAAGGTTGCTATAGGGCGCTTTTCGAATGAGACAGAATATGGGAAAGGCTTATTTTATGACAAGCAAAATGATCCGATGGGTAAGCAGGCATTAGATATCCTTTCGGCAAAATTAGGTGCATCCGGGAAATTCTTACTACTTGAACGTAATGATTTAATGACATTGTTGGAAGAAGCAAAGCGGAGTAGCGCATCGCCTGAACAAGCTATAGGCGCCGATTATGTTATAATTGGTTCTATAACAGAATTTGGTCGTAAGTCTACAAGCCAATCAAAGGTGTTTAGTAGCTCCAAAACTCAAATGGTTGAAGCCGCTGTAAGTATACGTCTTGTAGATGTGGGTACTGGGCAGATAATATACACAGATGAAGGGAAAGGAGCAGCTGATATAACTACAAAAACATCATTTGTAGGTACGGGTGGACATGCTGGATATGATGCCTCTCTTAGTGATAAGGCAATAGCAGCCGCCATAGATCAATTGGTAGAAAATATCATCAATAAGCTATCAGATAAACCGTGGAAATCATATTTTTTATCATACGATAATGATGCCATTATAATTGCAGGTGGAAAGAGCCAAGGAATAATGCCTGGTATGATATTTGATGTAATGTCAAAAGGGAAACAAGTAGAGAATCCTCAAACAGGCATAAAAATAACACTTCCGGGTAAGACAATTGGAAAGATTCGTGTAACAGAAACCGGAGGCGACACCCCTGAAGCTGAATATGCAATAGTGTCATTGGTCGAGGGAGATGTGGTACCAACAGATATAAATAATTACATAATACAAGAAATAAAGCCATGAAAAAAATTATATTGATAACGTTCTGTGTTATTAGTTTCATCATAAGTTTTACAGGGTGCAAAACAGGTACGTTTGTATCGGAATATGGTAAAGAAGATATTGCATTCATAACGATAACTTCAAGTAGCAATTACGCCGGGAAAATTGTGACTGTGATAGTAGATAATGATACTTCATTTGATGTGAAAGTGAGAGAAGCAAAGCAATCTACCGAAAAACATAATGGTGAAGTCCATGGCATAAAACCTGGGAAAAGGCACATCAAAGTAATGTTTAACGGATCACCGCTGTATGAAAAGGATATTTTTCTATCAAGTCAACAAACTAAAATAATAAATTTATGAAAGGAAATGTAGCGATAGGTTGTAGCCTAATGTTAATCATTTTTGCTGTTACGTCTTGCAATTTGTCTGAAAAGACTTTATATTCATGGGATAAATATGAAGAGGTATCATATAAATATTCAAAAGATCCATCCGAAAAGAATCGAGCCGAACTCGACAAGTGCTTTGATAAAATGCTCAAAAAACAGAATGGTACACGTAAGACAGTCCCCCCAGGAATTTGTGCAGAACGTGCATATCTATTGGTGAAACAGAATAAAAAGAGTGAAGCCATTGCATTGCTCAACCAAGAAATTAAACTATATCCTGAATCAAAGCCATTTATTGATAAAATAATTAAACAAATTGAGCAATGAAAAAATATTTTATGATTATTGTGGTTGCATTGATATTATGTTCTTGCTCCACCAACTCAAAGAATACCCGAAGCTCGCTTTATCCAAAAATGTATGAGGAAAAGCCGGCTACAATTCTTGTTATGCCTCCAATTAACAATACAAATCATGCCGAGGCAAAGGAGTATTTCTATTCCTCTATGACAACGCCATTGTGCGAAAAGGGATATTATGTAATCTCACCGTTTTTAGCTTTAGATCTCCTTAAGCAAGAGAGTGCTTACGAGAGTGAATTATTTATCAACGGTTCATTATCTCCATTGAAGAGTTTCTTTGGAGCTGATGCTGTTCTATTTACAACCATCAATAAGTGGGAGAAACAAGCAGCATTAAGCTATATTACAGTAGGCATTGAATATACTCTCAAATCGGCCAAAACCGGTGAAGTGCTGTTTAATAGATCAGGAGAAATAAGTGTGAAATTTTCAAGTGGGAATAATGGGTTACTTGGCTTAGCTGTAGATATGATTATGACTGCTACTGCCGATAAAATAGTTGCAGCCCGTAAATGTAACGTTTATGTGTTTGCGGATTTACCTGCAGGGATATATAGCCCTAATTTTAATAAAGATCAGGACGTGAGTGCCGGAGATCGGACATTAATCGGAACGGTCAATAATTAAACAGATATAATTTTTATAATTGAGAGCTAAATGCGATTATAGATTTATAATCTGATGATGTCGATATAAAAA
>CAZYEO010000216.1:0-2586 GCA_964646495.1 uncultured Muribaculaceae bacterium | reverse complement strand
GTAAAAATTATAGAATGGCCTGACGGGGCAAATAGTCCTGTAGGACAGGTAGTAGATATATTGGGTGAAGCCGGAAGCAACAATGCCGAACAGCATGCAATACTTGCCGAATTCGGACTCCCGTATAAATACCCGGAAGAGGTGGTAAAAGCAGCCGAGAAACTTGGCGACGACATCACACCCGAAGAGATTGCAAAACGTAAAGATTTCCGCGGAATTACCACATTCACAATCGACCCACGCGATGCTAAAGACTTCGACGATGCTATATCAATACAGCGCCTACCCAATGGCAACTGGCAAGTAGGAGTTCATATTGCCGACGTTACTCATTATGTAACTCCGGGTAGTATAATGGAAAAAGAAGCCGAAAAACGTGCCACATCCGTATATCTTGTAGATAGAGTTGTTCCGATGTTGCCCGAACATTTAAGCAATGGCATCTGCTCACTTCGCCCTAATGAAGAGAAGCTCACATTCTCATGCATTTTTGAAATGGACGATCAAGCAAGAATTGTGAACTCCGATATATGTCGCACTATCATAAAGAGTGACCGCCGATTTACATACGAAGAAGCTCAAGATATAATAGAAACCGGTAATGGCGATTATAAAGAGGAGGTGTTGATGCTTGATAAATTGGCAAAAACACTTCGTAAAAACCGTTATGATAATGGATCGGTTGAATTCGATCGCTTCGAGGTAAGATTTGAAATAGATGATAAGGGACACCCAATTAATGTTTTCTTCAAAGTTTCAAAGGATGCCAACAAACTTGTGGAAGAATTTATGCTCCTTGCCAACAAGACTGTGGCAGAACGCATAGGAAAGGTTCAGAAAGGTAAAAAAGCAAAAGCATTCGTATATCGTATTCATGATCTACCTGATGCCGATAAAATGTCTAATTTTGCTGAAATTGCACGAAGATTCGGACACAAAATAAAAATTTCCGGCAAACGCAACGATGTAAATAGATCACTCAACGGATTACTCGAAAGTGTAAAAGGGAAAGGTGAAGAGAATCTTATATCCACCCTTGCAATCCGCTCTATGGCAAAAGCTATATACTCTACCGAGAATATAGGGCATTATGGATTATCATTCGATTATTATACACATTTTACATCTCCCATTCGCCGTTATCCAGATATGATGGTACATCGTCTACTCGATAAATATCTAAATGGAGGTCGCACTGTAAATCTTGATAAGCTGGAGGAGGAATGTAAACATTCAAGCAATATGGAACAACTTGCAGCAAATGCAGAACGTGCCTCAATTAAGTACAAGCAAGTAGAGTTTCTTGGTGATAGATTAGGACAAGTCTTTACGGGTGTAATATCGGGTGTAACCGAATGGGGTATTTATGTGGAGCTTGACGAAAACAAATGCGAAGGATTAGTACCTATTCGCGATTTAGAGGATGATTATTACGAATTTGATGAAAAAAATTATTGCCTTATCGGTAGAAGAAAAAAAGGTAAATATCAACTTGGTGATAATGTAACAGTACAAATTGCTCGTGCCGACTTAGTAAAAAAACAACTTGATTTCGCGCTTATCGACGAGGATCATCCTGTTGGCACTCATCATGTCGATGAAAAGCCTCGTAATGAAGCCCAATCTCGCAGGCAGAATCAAGGGAATAAGAACCAAGGTCATAAGTCTATGAGGAGGTCTTCTGCAGCAGGAGGTAAAAAAAACGGAGGTAAAAAACAAAGCAAACGTCATTAATAACGTTTTAATAATACTTCTAACAGGAATGAGGTAGCATCAATACGACCTCATTCCTGTTACTTTTTTTATTGATAAATTATTGCCTTATCAGGGATTATCTATTATGCGGATTACTCTGCATGGATTCCCTACAGCTAAACAATTAGCAGGTATATTTTTCGTAACCACGCTTCCTGCTCCTATTGTTGAATTATCTCCTATTCTAACCCCTGGTAGTATTATTGAGCCACCTCCAATCCACACATTACTACCAATTGTTACTGGTGATGTATATGAGTTCCAGAAATTACTATTTTGAGTCAATCTCTCCTTGGGCTTTACCGGGTGAGCAACTGTATAGATATGCACACCAGGACCAATTCCGCTATTGTCACCAATATTAATACGATTGCAATCCAAAAACACACAATTCATATTTATTTCCACATTATTTCCGATATGAATATTTTCACCATAATCCACATATATCGGAGCAGTAATCCACACATTTTCGCCTCGGCTTCCAAGTAGCTCATTCAAAACCTCATTTAGCATATCTGCATCACGACTATCAGCCCTATTATATGTTTGCTGGAGTTGCTTAGCAAAATGCCATCGCTCTATCAATTGAGCATCACCACAGTCATACAACTCACCGGCAAGCATTTTCTCTCGTTCTGTCATAAACACAAATTTATAAAGTTACAATGTACCACTGCAAATATATACAATG
Organism: uncultured Muribaculaceae bacterium; assembly: GCA_964646495.1. Taxonomy (GTDB): domain Bacteria; phylum Bacteroidota; class Bacteroidia; order Bacteroidales; family Muribaculaceae; genus HGM05232. Next base: position 137 of record CAZYEO010000216.1, on the reverse strand, counting down.
ACAAGATATATTACAAGGAAATAATTCGAACATACTATAAAGATAAAACATATATAAATTGTAAATATTTTTATCTTTGTTGTGTAACAAATTTATATTATATCCGTCTCATTTATATATGAGAATTACAAACCTAA
>CAZYEO010000215.1:0-2631 GCA_964646495.1 uncultured Muribaculaceae bacterium | reverse complement strand
CGAGTTGATGAATAAATACAATTTCGATTCATTCATCGACCTGCACGATGTCTTGTGAACCAAGATTTTCACAGTACTATATCGTATGCACGGCATCCGATCTCTTAAAATCAACAAAGACCTAATCACAACAGCCGGAGTATATGCCGATTGTGCCGATGCTCTCTACAACCTCGGAAGATACGACGAAGCTATGCAACGCATCAATATTGCCATAATGCAAGATGCTACACTATATTCATCGTTCATCCTTAAATCTAAAATCCTTACCGCTCTCAATAAAAATAAAGACGCTCTCGATGTCACGCAATCTATCCTCGACGTAGAACCTAACGACATTGATGCTCTCAACGAAAAAGCAATTATCCTATCAACTCTCAACAACCCTCAAAAAGCTCTGCAAGCAATCAACGATGCTATCCTCAACAACCCTGAGAATATATACGGGTATTAAGAGGTTGGATTCAAAAAACAATGCTTAAAAACAATACTGCAGCAAAATCCGACTATCATCGTGTACTCGAATTAACCGATGAAAATCGAGACGACCAATATAGAGCATTCGCTCTACATTTACTCGATAGAAATGCTGAAGCCAAAACTCTTATCGAAACAATCATAGACCAAGGAAACGACTCTAATAGCGAAATGCTATATTATGCAGCAGCTCTATATGCTGTGGCGACACCGAGCACGCTCTCAACTACGTAGAAGGTGCACTTGCCAACGGATACGGAAGCTACCACAACCTCACCACCGGAAATGTCGCCGGAATATCTGTGGCTCCCATTAGAGAACTTCCAGTATTCAAAGCACTGCTCACCAAATACAAAAAAACTTCGAGTAGCGGCATCCTCAATCACATACAATGCCATTGCATAGTAATTACTACAAAGGAACCACACTCTCAAAAGCAAATTAAGCTACGAGTGTGATTCCTTATTTATATTACAGTGCCACAAAAAAACACAACCAAAAATTTGTATTTTTTTAAAATTTAACCTAAGTTAACCACTCTTCTACACCTCACATAAATGAAATGATTAAATTTGTAAAAACATAACGATTATGAATAAGTGAAACATAAATTTAAATCAACAACTTAAACTAAAACCATTATGAAAAAAAACGTACTATTAACACTGTTTATTTGTCTATCAATGAGTTTGTTTGCGCAACTCGAAGTAAAACAAGACGGACGCATTAATATTGGTGCAGCTCCGCCGATAGATGCAACATTACCACTTTGGCAACAAGACACCCTTTCTACTGTGAAAATATTCGGACCGTATGGTGATATGAGAGCTGGTGGAAGAATCTCAATCGGTGATGTAACATACTATAATAAGAATGTGTTAATAGGCGAATTAGGAGAATCGGGAGCCATTGATGATAGCGATATTTTATGGCTACAAGGAAAGAAAGGAATGTATCTCACAGCTTCACCTGTAGCACAAGATACAATATGCTATTATGACCAAAATAAAGGTAACTTTTTCCAATTTAATTGTGATGTGCGAACAACTGGTTTATTTGTAGCATCCGACAATAGATTTAAAGAAAATATTTCTCCATTAGATAATACACTTAACGCTCTTAATCAAATATCAGCAGTGAGCTACAACCTAAAACCAAAATTTAAAGGCAACGGTAATGAACGAAAAAATACACGCTCTGCAAGTGGTGCAGGCTCTGTGAAAGAGATAAAAGATGCTACTTTTTATGCCAATTATTACAATAATATGCAAAAAGATCCTGTTAGGTATGGATTTATCGCACAAGAAGTAAAAGAAGTGTATCCCGAATTGGTTCGCACAGATTCCACCGGATATATGTATGTAGATTATATAGGCATGATTCCTATTTTGGTAAATGCACTTAATGAATTAAAAAGTGAATTGGATGAAGCATTACAATCAACATCCGCTCAAAATGGCAATAGTCGCAAAAATAAGAATATGGCACATTCCTACTTATTTGAAGATAACGTAACCTCTCCAAAATTATTCCAAAACTCACCAAATCCTTTTTCATCGGTAACTACAATTAAGTTTACTCTTCCAGAAAGTGTGCAGAATGCTATAATATGTATCTACAATATGCAAGGCAAGCAACTTAAACAGATCGATATCGCTGAGCGTGGGGATAAGTCAATTTCCATTGAGGGTTATGATTTAGAAGCAGGGATGTATATATATGCTCTTATAGCCGACGGCAAAGAGATTGACAGTAAACGAATGATTCTCACCAAATAATACGGATAATATGAAAATAACTATTATTTTAAGGTGTGTGGTGGGGGCACTTATGGTCAGTTTATTCGGGATACATCCCCAATCGGCACAAGCAGGAAGCATCACCACAACCACAACATTTAATTATTCAGATTTTGAGCTACATGCAGATACGGTAAATGAGGTGAGTTATACTCACATAAGCTATCCGAATATTTATAGTGGAGACACTCCCGGTATGCCGGAATTGCCCATAAGATATTTGAATTTTGCTGTACCAAATAATGCTAATAGTTTTGAAGTATCTGCCACAGTAGGTAGTAGTGCTATTAAATCTATTCCATCAAAGATATATCCAATTCAACAATCAAGAAAATCAAGCATAGAGGATAATAAT
>CAZYEO010000214.1:0-2646 GCA_964646495.1 uncultured Muribaculaceae bacterium | reverse complement strand
TCTACGGGAGAAGTTGAAGACGAGATTAATGGTGATCAATTTTTTACTCCAGCTTCTATAGTAAAAACGATTACAGCCTTAAATGCATTAGATGTATTGGGTACTGATTATGTGTATTTTACAAGAGTTGTAACTGATGGCGTAATTAATGATGATCGAGAACTTGAGGGTAACATAATTATTTTTGGAGCCGGTGATCCGTCTCTTGGTTCATCTAATTTTAGCGATTCAATAAACATTGTTGATGAGATCAAATCAGTGCTCAAACTCAATAATGTGAAATCAGTCAAGGGGAAGATAATTACAGATGAAAGTATATTTACTATGTCACAGGTTCCATTTCCTGGTAAAGAGGAGGATTTTGTGTGGGGCTATGGAGCAGGTGAGCATGGTATTAATTTTATGGACAACAGATTTACTCTTTCACTTGATTATTCAAGCGGAAATATGAAGGTAAAAGATATTAAGCCATCCTTGCTTGATGTGGAAGTATATAATAATGTAACCGTGAAATCATCGAGAATACAACGTGTGAGGGGAGTAGACTTGCGACGTGAATATGGAAGTAATGTAATAGTAGCTTTCGGTGAGCAATCGCGAGCGAGAGGGGGCGAAAGTTTTGAATGTGCAATTCCCAATCCTGGTAAACTATTTTGTGATTCTCTAATGAGTGGATTAATGCTCGAAAACATAGAAGTGAAAAATGAAGATTTGAAAATAGGTAAAAAATTGACCGAAATAGTCACGTTTGAGTCTCCCCGTATAATTGATATTCTAAAGGATTTCTTATATAGAAGTGATAATATGTATGCAGAGAGTGTACTACGCACAATTGCCATTAACAATGGAGATGAATTAAGTACTGAAATGGGAATAGAACGCTCCGTAGAAAATATGAAAATGCGCAATCTTGATTTATCACAGATTAAATTGAAAGATGGTAGTGGATTGTCAAGGTTGAACCAAGTAACTCCTCGATTTATGTCAAAAATGCTGCGCGATGCCGAAGTAAATAGTAATGATAGCATTAAATTATCGACATTAATTCCTCGAATTGGTATTGATGGAACAGTAAAACGATTATTAAAAGACACCGATTATGAAGGGGCATTTGCTTTGAAATCAGGGAGTATGCGACGTGTGCAATGTTTTGCGGGATATTTCCCGGCCGATAATCCGAAGTATGCTATTACAATCACTATTAATTCATTCTCATCATCTCGTTCAAGTGTAATAAAATCAATAGAGAAGTTATTAAAAAATATAATGGACAAAATGAGTGCAGATAGTAATAAAATAACCCCTGAGGTTTGTTCGAAATAATTTATCTTTGCATAATAATTCTTTTCCGAAAAATCATTCATAATGAACAGAGTAAAAATTTTAATATTCTCATTAATCGCCATTGTTATCAGTATTTCTGCCAGTGCAGATATAACATTTGTCGGAAGCTCATATCAGATATTTTCGGAAACTCCGGCAAAGAGTACCGGACTTGATAAAATATATGTGATATATAATGTATCGGGAGTAACAATGAGCTATACTTCTAAATCATCTGGCAACAAGGTTACTTGGTATAAATATGGTAATCGCGGAGGTGCTTATGCCGAAGAGATAACTGATATAAACACAGATGGTCTTGTAACTACATTACATAATATTACTCCTAATAGTGGCTATATAATTGAAGATGGGACAGATAGACAATATATTTGGGTGGTTAATTATACCGACTATTATCTACATATTAAAAATCTGAGCTTTTCACCGGAAGATTGTTCAGTGGCAGAAATTAATGTAGAAGGAGATGGGGCAGATATTAATTATTACACTATAAATGGAGTGCCAATGGTGTTGTCTCGAGAAATTAGTCTTGAATATACAACGTTGGAATGGGATTTGGAAAATCTGAGATATAATGAAACTAATATAAACAACGTTTTGCCAGGATTTAAAAATATTATTTCCACTCCGGCTCCGTTAAAAAATACAATATTCACACTTTCTGGTGATAGATTTCTTAAATTCTGGAATTTAGAAGAAATAGTTTCGAGTGATACATATACAACAGCAGCTGTTGAAGTAAAGGCTATTGCAAAACAAAATAAGGATGGAGAAACATCCGATAAAACTGAAAGTTCTGATTTAGGAGGGTCTGCTCCTGCTATTATTGAATTTTCGGGATATTATACTGATGCCGTGATTCATAAAGAGTGGCAGATCGCTTCTGATGCCGAATTTGAAAATATATTATATAGATTTAACGAAGACAATATTACTTATACTTTTCTTGACGCCGGAACCTCATTTGTGAGATTTGTAGGCGCAAATTCCAATGGTGGATGTGAAGCAACAAGCGATTATTTTACTGTAAACATCGGAGAATCTCGATTGGAATGTCCTAATGCTTTTTCGCCACAATCATCAGAAGGAATTAATGATATATGGAAAGTATCATATAAATCCATAGTATCATTTAAATGCAGCATATTCAACCGTTGGGGAATAGAGATGTTTAATTACTCAGATCCGGCTCAAGGGTGGGATGGTAAATATAAAGGTAAATATGTGGATGCCGGAGTATATTTCTATGTGATTGAGGCTAAGGGCGCGGATGGGAAGAAATATTCACTAAAAGGTGAT
>CAZYEO010000213.1:0-2675 GCA_964646495.1 uncultured Muribaculaceae bacterium | reverse complement strand
GTAAGAAATTTCCACATCTCCCAATGACGGAAAAAGCAGGAGAATTTGTTCTCCATCTTCTTTTATGACATCATGAGTAATATCTTTTCCATCATTATATATTAAAAGAGTCGGTTTTGTGACTGAAGATGTAGTCTTTTCATTTATTCTTTCAACGAAATCCCATTCGTTATCATCGGGTAAATTATCGAGTGAAAAGGTTTGTTTTACGCCATCTCGTTCATATACGAATTTATAATTTTGCTCATCGATATTATCAGTTGTAACTTCTTGATTAATTATTTTACTACCTACTTTAAATGGTCTGAAATCAATTAGTGGTTGATAAAAATATCCTAAAAAAGCAATCAATAATATAAACATTAATGAAAATAATCCCACTATCCATTGCACGGATACCCCATAGATGTTTTTAAGAGACTTGTTGTAAAAAATAAGATATATTATTGCAAGAATAAGAAATATATTTTTCCAGAATGTACCCCAATTAGATATTATTATTGCATCGCCAAAACATCCACATTCAGCAACATTGCCGGTAACTGCAATATAAAATGTGAGCGGAAGCATGACTAGCATGATTAGGAATAATATAATTGGAGATGAACGACGATAGCAACCAAGCAATATGAATACACCAAACATGAATTCTATTGTAGCTATACTTATAGCAAGAAATAATAAATATGGATTTAGAAAGTCTATTTGAAATGATGCGAGATAGTCTCCTAACTTATAAATAGTACCCCATGGGTCGATAGCTTTAACGAATCCTGAAAATATGAAAACGCCTCCTACTACAAAACGTAATAGGAGTACTATCCAATTGCACCAACGATTATTTATTGTTTTTAAGCTCATTGCATTTATCCCCAAAATGAAGCTTTATGAGTCCGAATAGAGCATAATTCACCATATCCATATAGTTTGCATCTATACCTTCCGAAACAATTGTTTTACCTTTATGATTTTCGATTTCTTTAGTACGGAATATTTTTTGTAAAATAAGATCTGTGTAAGAATTGATGCGCATTAATCTCCACGCTTCATCATAATCATGATTTTTGGCATACATCAATTCTACGGTTTCATGCATATATTTATCATATAATTTGATTGCCTCTTCGCTATTAATATCTTCAAGCAAAGTATCATCCAGATGCAATTGTATAAGTCCAATTATTCCATAATTAACTATGGCAATAAATTCTGGAAAAATTCCTTCGTTTACTTTGGCATATCCTTTTGTTTCGAGGGAACGGATGCGTCTTGCCTTAATAAAAATTTGGTCGGTTATTGATTCAGGGCGCATAATACGCCATGATGCACCGTAATCAGATAATTTATTTATATATAAATCACGGCATATATTTATAACCGTTTCAAATTGTTTTTTTGTATTATCCATTATTATAATTCTGAATTTATGCTGCAAAGTTATTATCTTACTATGATTATTAAACTATCAAATTTAATAAAAAACAACTTTGAAATTTATTTTACGAATTTTTTCAATACAGGGATCAATTTATCGGCGTAACGCCTAAACCCAATATCAGTGAGGTGAATTCCATCTACTGTACCTTCATTATCGTCACCGATCAGCCCTTCACAAGTGACGTAATAAAGATTTTTTGGATTCTCTTTTTTCATCTTTTCGTAATTTTTCCGAAAAGCTGCATTTTTCTTTGGAAGATATTTTTCAAAGAATGTATCAAATTTAGCGTAGGGATATATTTGACCCTCTATCATAACAATAGGGACTTCAGGACGTAATGTGCGTAATATATTTACAAATCCGTATGTTAATGTGTCACACATCATTTCGGTGCAGTTAGGAATGGGATCGATAACAAATGCGGATACATTTGGAATTTTAGCCATTGCACGCGCCATGCACTCATCCATTTTACCTTCTCCACTTATCCCTATATTTACTACTTCGCAATTCAAATCTCTTTGAATCATATTTGTTGCAACCATTCCGGTACGTGTTGCGCATCCTCCTTGAAGAATACTTGTACCATACATCACTATTTTCTTTGATGCCCGTGGATTATCAATATTTGGCTTTGAAAATGTAGCTGTACTATCTACTCCTATTTCAATCCAATTTACGCCATCGTAAAGTGGGAGATATATCATAAATTCACGCATATCCCCTTTTAAATTTTCTACATAAATCTTTGATTGAATGGAATCTTTTTTTGATGGCCGGTTAGTGTTTACGTATTCCCATTTACCATCATCACTTAGACGATATAAATCAGTGCCTTTAAGCCCGGTATCAGCCATGTGAGCCATATGAGTGTTCCACAATAAGTTGTACCTCACCCCTACTCTTTTAGAGTCGGTTGCAAATCGGATTCCAATTCCGCTACTGCATTGTGCTCGTTCCCATAATTCTGGGCGTACACTATCTTTGAGGTAGGTAGGTATACGCGTATATGGACCATAAGTATCATTAAATCCCTTATTAATTATTCTGAAATCGCGTGCATCAGTATATTTTAAGGGTTTTGATTCGTTTTGAGCATTAACACACATTGGAATAGCAACCAATGTGGTCAAAACTATAAGAGAAATAGATTTTAGTTGATTAAAGATATGCATAATATAAATTTTTAGGTATTATTTCGTGTATGATTAAAAAATCAAAAGGTAAATTCTATATT
>CAZYEO010000212.1:0-2702 GCA_964646495.1 uncultured Muribaculaceae bacterium | reverse complement strand
ACTCAATTCTATCACTATATCTTTCCGCATTTCACTTTTTTGTAGTAACTTTGCAATAAATATTATTAGCGTGATTTATCCTGAAAATTTTGAACATAAAATAGGATTTGCTCATATCCGTGAATTGGTGGCAAATAAATGTCTTAGTCCGCTCGGTGAGCGAGAGTCTGTTGCCATGCACTTTTCAAGCGATTATGATGAAGTGATGAGCCGCCTATCTGAAACCAACGAATTTCTTCAAATTATACGCAACGGCATTGATTTTCCGTTGAATAATTTTGTTGATGTAACTTCTCAACTTGCACACATAAGAATTGAGGGTACATATCTTTTAGAAAATGACTTGTTTAATCTTAAACGGTCTGTAGAGACAATGAATGCAATCAAAGAATTCATTGACAAACAAAATGCTGAAAACGAATCTTCGTTTCCATATATGAAAAGGCTTATCAATGAAATGGATAGCTTCCCGGTAATTGTGAAGGATATTGATGCAATCCTTGATAAATTTGGAAATATAAAGGATAACGCTTCTCCCAAGTTGCGCGAAATAAAAAAAATGATGGCAGCCACCGTCAATAGCATCAATGGAATTTTGCGAAGAATTATAAGTAATGGCCGTCAATCGGGCATCTTAGAGAAGGATATCACACCAACAATGCGCGATGGGCGACTGGTTATTCCGGTAGCACCGATGAATAAGCGTAAGATAAAAGGTATTGTTCATGACGAGTCGGCTACTGGTAAAACAGTATTTATTGAGCCGGCTGAAATAGTAGAGGCCAATAATAACATACGTGAATATGAATCGGAGTTGAAACGTGAAATAATACGCATTCTAACTGAAACAACCGGAAAAATTCGCCCTCATGTTGATGAACTATTACAATCATACGATATTTTAGGTAAAATAGATTTTATTCGAGGCAAGGCAATCTTTGCAAATGAAGTTGGTGGAATGTTGCCACATATTGATAACCAAAAAGTAATAGAATGGTATCATGCTGTGCATCCGGGTCTTTTTTTGTCGTTGAAGATGCACAATAAAGATGTTGTGCCTTTGAATATTCTTTTAGATGACAAAAATAGAATATTGATGATTTCCGGTCCAAATGCAGGGGGAAAATCTGTATGTCTTAAAACAGTTGGTATTATTCAATACATGACACAATGCGGCATGCTCCCCCCCGTGTACGAAAACTCACATATAGGCATTTTTGATAAAATATTCATAGATATAGGTGATGAGCAATCTATCGAAGATGATTTAAGCACATATAGCTCACATCTTACTAATATGAAATATTTTCTTGCCAACGGCAATGAATCTACGATTATACTCATAGATGAATTTGGAGGAGGAACAGAACCTCAAATCGGTGGTGCAATAGCACAATCGTTGCTCCAAAAAATGAATGAGAAAAATATGTTTGGTGTTATTACCACTCATTATCAAAATTTGAAACATTTTGCAGAAGATACACCAGGTATTATAAATGGAGCAATGCTCTACGATCGTCAAAAGATGCAACCTTTATTCCAATTATCCATTGGTTATCCAGGGAGCTCGTTTGCTATTGAGATTGCTCGCAAAATAGGGTTGCCCTCACAGGTAATATCCTCAGCGGAAGAAATAGTGGGAAGTGAATATATTAATATAGATAAATATATCCTTGATATAGCTCGCGATAGAAGATATTGGGAGAATAAAAGGCATGAAATACGCTTAAAAGAGAAGCGTATGGAAGCTACTCTTGAAAAATATAATAATGACGTGACTCAACTCGAAAAAGAGCATAAAGAAATTTTGAAAGCAGCTAAGATGGAAGCAAAAGAGATTTTGTCGAAAAGTAATGCTGCAATAGAACGCACCATTCATGAAATAAAAAAAGTTCAAGCCGAAAAAAATAAGACCAAGGAGATACGCCGTCAGATAGATGAGCTTAAAAATTCGCTATTGAATGAAGATGCCACAGGAGAATTGAAATTTAAAAAAGTAAAAAATAAACGTCAGAATATAGTTCAGAGTAAAGCGTCAGAAACTACCGATTTTGTATCAGGGGATTTTGTAAGCATGGATGATGGTACAGGAGTAGGAACCATAATTTCCGTTGAGGGTAAAAGTGCCATTGTAGCATTTGGAAATCTCAAAACCAAAATATCGTTGTCAAGACTGAAACCGAAGCAAAATATGCCAAGAGAGAAAAAAGAAAATACATTTATCAGCACATCCACCAGCGACGAATTACGTCGTAAGCAATTAGAATTTAAGCAAGATATTGATGTTAGAGGAATGCGTGCCGACGAAGCTCTCCAAGCAATTACATATTTTCTTGACGATGCCATACAATTTAATGCAAAACGAGTGCGTATACTGCATGGCACAGGTACAGGGATTTTGCGTCAGAGATTGCGTGAATACATAGATACTATATCAGCCGTAAAATCATATCGTGATGAGCATGTACAATTTGGTGGGGCAGGGATTACAGTAGTAGAGCTTGATTGAAACAGAGAAAATATAATATAGATCAATTCAGGCAAAAATGATCATACATATATAATCTCGATGCAACCATTTGAAAAAGAGAATGATAATGAATATTTAGGTTAAAAGATCAATTCTATAAATAAAAATATTACAATAAAGTTGGAAAAAAGTGCGACAAATACTTGCATATATCAAAAAATCCGCCTACCTT
>CAZYEO010000211.1:0-2738 GCA_964646495.1 uncultured Muribaculaceae bacterium | reverse complement strand
AAAAATGGAAGAAAAGAAATATACTTGTACCGAATGCAAAATGCGACTAAAATATGATGAAAATCCAAAATCATTAATAGCTCGATTCTGGCATTGGCACACAAAATTTTGTCCCGGATGGAAATCTTTTTATAAAAGTCTGAGTGAGGAAGAACAATCAGAAATGCGAAAAAGATACAATCTAAAATAATATCTTCATAATATATTAATTGGATTTAATTCAGCCTACCACATATATAAGCCTATTCATAAAAACATATTGGTATCTGTATATTTGAAATATATAAATGGCTTCGATTCAATCAGTAAAATCACAATATTAGCTATAACTATTTATTAGGCAATAAAATACGATTATATTGTTTTTACTCTTGAAAATTGGCATTTAATAGCTAAATTTGCACCAATAATCACCAATTCAATCATAATGCCAAATATATCGCAGCGAGGTGAAAATATGCCCGCATCGCCTATTCGCAAATTAGTTCCTCTTTCCAATGAAGCTAAAGAAAGGGGTATAAAAGTATATCATCTAAATATCGGACAGCCTGATCTTCCAACGCCCCCAAATGCAATGGAAGCATTAAAGAATATCGACCGTAAAGTACTTGAATATAGCCCCTCAGATGGGTTAAAGTCTCTTCGTAAAAAATTAGAATCATACTACAAGCGTTTTGATATTAATGTAAATCTTGACGATATAATTGTCACTACAGGAGGATCTGAAGCTGTACTTTTCGCATTCATGGCTTGTCTTGATCCCGGAGATGAAATTATTGTACCAGAGCCGGCTTATGCCAATTATATGGCTTTTGCAATTTCAGCCGGAGCCATAATTAAAACAGTACCATCTTCGATAGAAGAGGGATTTGCTCTACCACCAATAGAAGAGTTTGAAAAACTTATTACGCCCAAAACGCGTGGTATCCTTATTTGTAACCCTAACAATCCTACAGGGTATCTTTATACAATGAAAGAGATGATTCAACTTCGCGATATTGTGAAGAAGCATGATCTATTTCTATTCTCTGATGAGGTTTATCGTGAGTTTTGCTACACCGGTGCACCATATATATCAGCATTTCACCTCCCCGGCATCGAGGAGCAAGTAGTACTTATCGACTCCGTATCAAAGCGATACAGTGAATGTGGAATACGTATAGGTGCTATTATCACTAAGCATAAAGAGCTAAAAAAGAATGTAATGAAATTCTGTCAGGCTCGTTTAAGTCCCCCTCTTTTAGGTCAGATTATTGCAGAAGCATCAATAGATGCCTCTCCCGATTATATGCTCGACACATACAACGAATATGTAGAAAGACGCAAGTTTCTTATCGATGGAATAAACCGTATTCCGGGATGCTACACCCCTATCCCAATGGGTGCATTCTACACAGTCGCCAAGTTACCGGTGGATGATGCCGACAAATTCTGTGAATGGTGTCTTAAAGAATTTGATTATGAAGGGCAAACGATATTTATGGCTCCGGCATCCGGATTCTACACTACTCCCGGACTTGGAAAAAACGAAGTGCGACTCGCATACGTAATCAAAAAAGAAGAATTAGCAAATGCGTTGAAAGTATTGGAAAAGGCTCTGGAAGCATATCCGGGACGTACAATTTAAACAATGAAGTTTGAATTATTCATCGCACGAAAATTACAGGTGGGAGCTATTGGTAAGAATAGTTCCCACTCATCTCCTATACTCTCTATCGTACTTGCGGGGATAGTAATAGCGTTAGTGATAATGATTCTTTCCATTACTATTATATGCGGATTTAAAGATGAGATTACCTCTAAAATCTATTCTATGGATTCTCATATAAAAATTCTCTCATATCAGGCGGATGAATACACCGGAAAGGAAAAACCAATTGATTTTACATCTGTAAAAAAAGAAATTGCTCCATTACTTTCTAAGGGTAATAGTATTGAACTTGTAGCCGAAAAGCAGTGTATATTTAAGACAAATCAAGACTTTAAGGGAATAGTGTTCCGAGGGGTTGAACCGTCGAGCAACATGAAATACTGGAACCACGTTTTAATATCTGGAAGATTGCCAATATTAAATGATTCTACTAAAAACAACGAAATCATAATCTCTAAAGCTATTGCAAAACAGTTAGCACTCAATACAGGAAATAAGATTCTTACTTATTTTATTGATGATAATATTAAAATACGAAATTTGGAGATTGTGGGGATATATAATACAGATTTCGACAGTTTCGACAATAATTATATTATAGGCAATATATCACTCGTTCAGAATATAAATCAATGGGAACCGCAAGAGGGTTCTTATGCAGGAGTTGTGTGCGAAAACACTGAAACGATTGATAGTGAAACTGAAAAATTAGCAAACGAAATATTAACTCTATCATACAAGAATAACGAGGAAATTAAATATCAGATAAAAAGCACCAAAGACACTAACATGTCATATTTCACATGGCTTGATCTATTGGATATGAATGTTGTGGTGATAATAATTCTTATGACTATTGTTTCAGGATTTACCCTTATAGCAGGACTACTTATTATTGTATTAGGTAGAGTAAACATGATCGGGATACTTAAAGCACTCGGAGCCAACAATTCATCAATACGCAGCATATTTATTTTTCTAACTCAGAAACTCATAATTAAAGCCATAATCATAGGTAATATAATAGGCATATCATTAGCATTAATACAAAAATATTTTCACATAATCAGCTTAGATCCGGAATCAT
>CAZYEO010000210.1:0-2789 GCA_964646495.1 uncultured Muribaculaceae bacterium | reverse complement strand
GTGAATTCAGGTGTAATAAAATCAGATGACATTCTATACAATCAAGAAAAAGATATGGAAGAAAAGAATCGAAAGGTGTATGTATTAAGGGGAAATAAGCCTACAGAAGTATCCGAACTTCATGCAGGTGATATTGGAGCATTGGCAAAACTTAGCAAAGTAGGTACAACGGATACTTTATCTACAAAGGCAAATCCAATTGTATATGGAAAGACACAGATTTCTACACCTTATACGTATATGCGATACAAAGCAAAAAACAAAGGAGATGTCGTGTTAATTACAAGAGATTTATATAATATAGCAAAAGATAGACCGGATTTAATTAAACCAGATGAAATGTTGTCATATCTAAAAGAAATAATATATCCGAAAGATTTTGGTGGGTTGTATATTAAATAACCAGAGTATATTTATTTAGCTTTGGTATTATCTTTTCAAAGTAGATAATAAATAGACATCAAATTTAGACAAAGCGTTTTGGCGAAAATTAGATAAAACTAAATAGATGGAAGCTAAGATAATATATAGATTGCAATTGTACTTGATCCGATGTTCAAAAAAATAAATTATGAGAATACTGTTACTTATAATTATGGTTGTATTTCTGTCCTTTTCGTCCTAAAAATCTACTTTCGTAAAAGTTATCAACAATCGGTGTTTTCACTCTCAAATGCTTTGCTTATGCACATTTCGTGCGTTTGGGGGAGTGGCTTTTATTTTTTACTTTGTGTTTTATGGCATATACTGTATCTTTACGGATAAATTAAATCACTGTCATTATGATAAACGATGAAATCACTTATGAGGCTATAGACTTGCTTGAGACGCTAATATCAATTCCATCGTTGAGTAAGCATGAGCAAGCATCGGCGGATGAGTTGGAAGCTTTTATTACTCGTAAGGGTTATTATGCGCATAGAAAAGGGAATAATGTGTGGTGTATGGGTCATGATTTTTCACCTCAGAAACCTACTGTACTTCTTAATTCGCATATTGATACGGTGAAAGCTAATGTAGGGTGGAGTTACGACCCATTTAAGGCTACTCGTGATGGCGAGCGGATTTATGGGCTGGGGGCAAATGATGCCGGCGCATCTTTGGTGTCTCTTCTTGCTGCCTTTCTGATTATTGATAAGAAGCCTCAGAAATATAATATTATTTATCTTGCTTCGTGTGAAGAGGAAATAGGTGGTGCTGAAGGATTGCAAGCGGCGTTGCCATTGTTGCCAGAAATATCGGTAGCAATCGTAGGTGAGCCCACCGATATGCAGCCTGCTGTGGCTGAAAAAGGGTTAATGGTTTTGGATGGCGTAATAAAGGGTGTTGCAGGTCATGCCGCGCGCGACGAAGGTGTTAATGCTATATATAATGCTATTGAAGTAATTGAAAAATTGAGGAATATCAAATTTGAGAAAACCTCCGATACTCTTGGAGCTGTAAAGATAACAGTAACCCAAATAGAGAGCGGTACACAGCATAATGTAGTTCCCGATATCTGTAAAATAGTGGTGGATGTGCGCACTATAGATTGCTATTCGAATGTTGAAACACTTGAATATATAAAGAAAAATATCCCCGCATGTGAGTTTAATGCTCGTTCTACACGTCTTAACCCATCAGGAATCAATATAAAAAATCCGTTAATTCAGCGTATGCTCACACTCGGGTGTACACCTTTCGGATCACCAACACTTAGCGATCAGGCTCTAATGCCATTTGACTCGGTGAAAATAGGTCCAGGTAGCTCATCGCGTTCACACACTCCCGACGAATATATTGAGATTCCTGAAATACGTCAGGCAATAAATATGTATGTGGCAATACTTGATGGATTGAACCTATAAACACATATACTAATGTTTCTCAACCAATTAAATGAAAATATTGATTAAGAATATATAAGCATGGTGCGATAGAGGTGATGTTGGCATATTATTTGTAAATATGTATTTTATATTTGTATTATCAATATAAAAATAATAAACAATGGGAATATATATAATATTTATTGTAATAGCACTGGTGAGCTATCTTGTGCAAGCATCCTTGAAAAGCAAATTTGAACGCTATTCAAAGATTCCCATTCCAAATGGAATGAGCGGGCGTGATGTGGCAGAAAAAATGTTGCACGACAATGGAATAACAAATGTCAGTGTTACAAGTGTAGAGGGGACTCTTACCGACCATTATAATCCTACCAACCACACAGTGAATCTTAGTAAAGATGTGTATTACGGAAATAGCGTGTCAGCGGCAGCAGTAGCAGCTCATGAATGTGGACACGCAGTGCAGCATGCCACACAATATGCACCACTGAAAATGCGGTCGAACTTAGTGCCGGTAGTTAGTTTTGCATCGCAATGGATGACATGGATCTTGCTTGCCGGTATCTTATTGATACAGACAATGCCACAAATTATGCTTATCGGTATTGTTCTGTTTGCTTTTACTACAATTTTTAGTTTTGTAACACTCCCCGTAGAGATTGATGCAAGCAAAAGAGCCTTGGTGTGGCTAAATCAAAGCAATATCACTTATGGTCAAACGCAAGAACAGGCTAAAGATGCCCTAAAATCGGCAGCTTACACCTATGTAGTGGCAGCCTTAGGAAGTCTTGCAACCCTCGTATACTATATTATAATGTTTATGGGGCGCTCACGCAACTAACTCTATCATAATAATGAAATAAATATTAAGAGACAATAACTCTATAACCTAAAAAGCAAGATATAAGGCTCAATAATAAAGCCTTATATCTTGCTTTTTTTATATCTTAATATCTTATT
>CAZYEO010000209.1:0-2831 GCA_964646495.1 uncultured Muribaculaceae bacterium | reverse complement strand
ATATTATTCTGGTCGCTATAACCATAATATGTATTTTAGCAATTATTGGTAGCGCAATATGGTTGTATAGCGCTAAATATAAAAGAAAATTGAGGAGGATAAAACCTTAAAAAAGGTAATAATAAAAAGAATCTGCCGAAATAAGATCGTTAAATATCTATTTCGGCAGATTCTTTTTTATGGTAATATCTTCTTATTAAAATCCGAAGTGTAGTTGAATTCTCAATCCACTTAAATCTACTCCCGGAGTATCTCTGTACGTCAATCTCCATACATAATCCAAGCGCAAGAAAGTAAATATATTATCCAATCCTATACTAAATTCCATATATGGCATTTTGCCCATTGGTTTACATCGAGAGTCAATCGGGAAGCGAAATAAATCATTGTTAAATTCAGGATTATTTGAGTCCTTAAGCGATCCGTATATACCTTTAAAATTTATAACCTCACGAAGTTTCATATACTTAATAAGTGGAATGCGATTAAATAGTGCACCGTTTGCCCAATAGGTCAAGTCCCATGATACATATTGATCGTTGGCAAATTCCATCGCATTCATCATAGAGAAAGATTGCGGTTGAATAGTGTATGAAAGGTTTGCATTTGGAATAAGAAGATTGGGATATGAAACGTTATCCCAAACCTTTCCGGCACTCACTCTTATATCTGTATAACCGAATGCAGATAACCAGAAACGTTTTTGTACAGATAATTCAGTCTTATTAAATGTATATCTTGTGCCTAAAAATCCCTTAGGAGCATATGTATGTTTCAACACAAAGATAGGAGCATCAAAATTTATCGGATAACGATTTGTCTTTGACTGATAGAATTTTTCGCCCGGTGCAAATCTTAATTGCACATCAAAAGAGGTTTCGGTAAACTCCTTAAATACATTTCCATAACCATCTTCAAATGGCAATGTATATGTACCTTGCTGAGTGTCGTGACTCACGCCGGCAGTAACTGAGAATCCTCCTTCTCGTTCCATCACATATTCCAAACGAGAGAGGCGTTGGTAAGTCATTTTATCGTCCTTCTTTCGTTTTAGTGCAAGAAAAATGTTATCCATATTAGTAAATAGATAATGTTGTCCTAATTGATCTACATCATATTTGTGAAGAAGTTTTAGCGAATGTATCGGAAATTCTCTTGAATGATATTCCTTTTTCTTAAACGAGTACTCCAATTCAGCACTATATTTAAATTTTTCGTCTTTAGTGCCATATGCTACATATCCGCGAGCAAACAGATTCGGACATAAATTCGCAGTTGTCAATCCTCCGGCTCTTAATCGCACACCCTCAAGAGAGTTCCCACTTATAGTTGTATTTACGGGACCATAATCAAATTTGCTATCTTCACTGGTCGATACATACCCAGATACTAAAGCTACAAATACTTTCTCACTCCAATAAAATGCCGGTACAGCACGTAGACGTGTTAGAAGTTTATCCATTGAATTTTCCGATTTTTTTATCGGAAGTTGTCTGTTTTCTTTCCAAAATTCATCGGGTTGAATAAGTGCATCATCAGCTAAATACTGTTTCCCATCATGACTAAATACAGTAGAATCCGATGGAGATGCAAAAGAATGGTTATTATATGAGCTGTATCGCCGAGCGTACAATCCTTGTGTAGATGGCAATATCTCAAACTCCACCGTCATATCATCCTTCATCTTTATCCGGCTTCCATCTTCAGCTTTCGAAAAATCCTGTTCTATAAAAATATTCTGTACATAATTCAAATTAATTGATTTAGGCACATTTAATTTCACTTTCTTAATAAAAAGCGTAGAATCTCCGAGGGGAACATATATTCTCCCTAAAAATCCAAATGATTCAGGTGTGTGTGGTGAAAAACTAAGTTCTATACATTTCACACCATCAACATTAATGGTATCATTCAGATAATATTTATAAAAATTTGTACCGATATTAGACAATGGACTTACAAATCGGTTTTGAAGCAGTGTTACGTCGTTACCAAAAATATCAACCTCTCTAAAAACATCTTCAAGAAATCGTTGCACGCTTTCTTGATCAAATATCTCATCTATTCCTGCATTCTTTTGTCCTCTGATAATCGTTTT
Source organism: uncultured Muribaculaceae bacterium (assembly GCA_964646495.1). Taxonomy (GTDB): domain Bacteria; phylum Bacteroidota; class Bacteroidia; order Bacteroidales; family Muribaculaceae; genus HGM05232. The sequence goes on along the minus strand of CAZYEO010000209.1, from coordinate 733 downwards.
AGCTGTCTCGGGATGTTTTCTGAAGTATTCATCAGCAATTTTTTCTTTAACGGAAACATTAAGAATCGGTTTCCCCGACACTTCAGATGTGTCCATATATTCAAATATAAATTGGAATTTTTTAAAGAGCCATTTTTTCTTCTGTTCCTCAGAAAAATCATTCAATCCTAAATTCATTTTTTCATATTTACGATAGCTATAGAAATCATGATTTTTAGGATCATACAGATGCTTTTGCTTCATAAGCTTTTCTACAAAAGCAACAGCCGGATTGTTCTTTTTTGAATATTTTTCCTTTTTAGGCTTTACTGTCAGCTCTTTTAGCGCTACTCCAGTAGGTACTAATTCCACTATTATATCATTATCCTTCCCTTTTGTTACAAAAATTTCTTTTTCTTTATATCCCATAGTTGAGACATTAAGATTAATGAAATTTGCAGTTGTTGTGATATCAAACTTACCATTTTCATCCGTAAGAGAACCTTTATCCGATCCTTTTAGGAAAATGGCTGTAAATGGTAGAACCTCGTGGGTGATTGAATCTCTTACTACCCCTTTTATATTAGTACGTTGAACTTGTTTTTGTGCTATTGCTCCTTCGCTGAAAAATATCAGAGAAAGAGCCATATATAGAATAATAAAGACTTTCTTCAACATTAAAAATTATCTTATGTGTAAAATTCCAATAATAGAATTAATTTTGCAAAGTTACTCAAAAAAATAATTATTTGAG
>CAZYEO010000208.1:0-2854 GCA_964646495.1 uncultured Muribaculaceae bacterium | reverse complement strand
ATTTTTAGAAGAAAATTCAGGTAATCCTAAAGCTGAATTTTATATTCCATTATTAGTAAATGAATTGGTAGAGGATAAAAGAGCAAAAGTAAAGGTTCTTGATACTACATCAAAATGGTTTGGTGTAACTTATGCTGCAGATAGACAGGCAGTTGTCGATAAGATTGCTTCCCTTGTAAAAGAAGGTGAATATCCTGATAAACTATTCTAACATTTGAATGTAATCATAATTAAAAACAAATCCATACTTAATTAATATTGAGTGTGGATTTGTAATTTTAAATTAAATATTATTTTTGTGTTAAAACTAATGTATAGCTAAAATTTAATTAATTTATTTTTTGGTCAAATACGAAAATTGTAATTAAATTTGGCAAAAATTTATCCTATATTAAACTATGAAAGTACGATTAATAGCGCTAATTATTTTACTATCTGTCCTCTCTGCTTCCGGAGCAAAAAATGAAGTATCTGGATATGTTCAATTCGGACAAAATACAGTTACAGGCTTTTATGGAGGGATGACCGGATTTTATAAACGTAATATGAGTTCTCGATTTGATTTAATTGGAGGGCTAAACCTTTCCACTAAAGGGAATTGTGGCTTTAGAGGTGTCTCAGGTGATGCTGTTTACCGTATTCCTGTGAATCGAGCTAATCTTTTTATTTCTAATAGACTGATATATAATTATTATGGAGAATCGTCCATGAATGAGTTTATATATCGCATAGCGTTAAAATGGGAAACGCGATATATAGAAATAATATTTGGGAATAGTTTCCTTACATATTTTTCATTAGGAAGCCATGTATTTGAACCTGTAACATGGTCGATAGGTTTTGGTGCTAATATCAAACCACGTGAGAGTCCTTGGAATGTGGGAATGTTTATACGCAATCATGATGATTTCATATATGAAAATTTCAATATCAACTTTGGCTTAAGAGGTTATTATGATGTGATGAATAATTGGAGAGTGTTCTGCGAATTAATGGTACGTCCGGCTGGAAGTATGAATCAATTGGCAGTAAAGTATGAAACAGCCTTTAAAACAGGAGTAAAATACATATGGTAATGATAAAATATATATTTCCAATAGCGATTGCTACATTGCTCATGACAAGCTGTAGTAAAGTAGATCCGACCGGTGTATTAATCGGGCATACAAGTGTGGATGATAGGGTAAAACAATCGGAATATTTTTATGAAAACGATTTAAATACCAAAAGATCTATCATAGTAAATAATGAAGATGAATACTCATTTCTGGTAGCTGCCGATAGTCACACAACTACAGATATGAGACGGCTACGTGAGTTTTTCCAAAAAACGGTAGATGAGAAATGTAAATTCTGCGCCCACCTTGGCGATCTTGCCGAAACACAACCCGAATATTACACTGAGGTCAAGAATTTACTTGTGGAATTTGGATTTAATAAACAATATAATTTAAGTGATGATGGAGAGAGTGTAGATGATAAGACTTCAATAAATTTCTTCCCGGTTGTAGGAAACCATGACGTCACGCGCAATGGTTGGGCTTTATTTACCCAGATATTTGGCTCTTCTACTTATGCTATTATTGTGGCAAAACCATCAGAAAACTTTAAAGCATCCGATGTCTCATCTGATGCGGGCGATGATATGGATATAGAAAAAATATTGATGTCATTGTTTGATACAAGCAAAACCGACATGTTTATTTTCCTTGATACAGCTAATGGGTCACTTGGTAAACGCCAACTTGAGGGTTCGCTTCCAGATTTTTTTGAATTCAGAAAAAAGTATAATTTGAGAAATGTATTTGTATTTACTCATAATAATTTCTTTCGTCCGCGTACCAATGCATTCAGCGCTAATTTCCCACGTGAAGAATTATATTATTTGTTGAACAGCTTCTCAAAGAATAATGTCACAGCCGTATTTAGCGGGCATATTCATAAATGGGACGATAGAACCTATGGCGGAGTGCGTTATCTTACACTCGATGCGCTTAGTGAGGCTAATTCACCAGAATCAGGAATGGTATATAAAGTAACTGTGAATACCAATACCGGAGCTGTGAGATATGAATGTACCAGTGTGAAATAAACGTTATTGTCTCAAAAAATCAATTTCAGAAATTATTTGTAAAGCTACAGATTTAATAGGGGGGAAATCATTATTGATTTCCTCTTTTGCTTTATGATATAAATTGTTTATTTCTTCATTAGTAAGTTTGTTGATAATCATAAGATTAAGCCACAATCGCATTGCTGTGTAGCGAATCATTGAATCGGTAGATTTGCAGTTGCGATGCGCAATTCCATTTGCATATGGCATTTTCCTGAGTAATTTGAAGCATAGAATGTCGGCTACCTCAGTATTTGGAGTCGTTTCTATCCAATATTGAGCAATCTCCTGTGTGAAGTTACTTTCAGGAAAAATCATCGGAGCCAATAACTGGCTTTCTCGCGTAGAGCTATTTTTCCAAAGTGTATCTGCAAGTTCTTGATCTTCTCCTAATTGAATTGCAATGGCCGATAATTGATTTATATTAAGTCCAAATATGATTTTGTGCTTCACATCAGTTTCGCGAAGTTTATCGGCAATAATACCGTTCCTATATGTGTAAAAGAGCCTTTTTGTATCTCTTAGTCGTTCTGTGATATTCATAATGCGAAGATACAATTATTATTTGTGTATTAAAATTAAAAGATGAATTAGTATAATAAGACTCTGATTGTAAATAATTGCTTATCTTTGCACGAATATTAAGTATTATTCTTTATCGATTTATGAGACAAATTCTAATGGTAGCTTTAGTGTGTAGTTTCTTTATATCCTTTGCACAAGATATAGAGAATGGCGCAG
>CAZYEO010000207.1:0-2860 GCA_964646495.1 uncultured Muribaculaceae bacterium | reverse complement strand
TCTCCCTCTGCATATCAATAAAATATTAAAAATATTATGTTGTTTCACTTTTATTTTATGTTACTTTTCTTACCTTTGCATTAAGATAATATAGAATAAGAAATAGCGATAACTGCTATTTTGAAATACTTTAAATGGGTTATGGAGATTCCTGATAATAAACAGTCTGCTCTTGATTGCCGTTATTTGAAAATGGCTACCATTTGGGCGGAAAATTCTTATTGTAAACGTCGCCAAGTAGGAGCATTGTTGGTAAAGGATAAAATGATTATTTCTGATGGATATAATGGTACCCCTGCCGGATTTGAAAATGTGTGTGAAGATGAGCAGGGCAATACGTTTCCCTATGTACTTCACGCCGAAGCCAATGCCATCACAAAAATTGCGCAAAGCAGTAATAGTAGTAGGGGAGCAACCCTATACGTTACTACATCTCCATGTATCGAATGTTCGAAACTTATAATTCAGTCGGGTATCACCCGGGTGGTATTTCAAGAACTATATCGTATTCAGGATGGTCTCGAATTGCTGAAGCGCGCCGGCATAGAATGCGTGTACATACCCCAATTATAATTTTCACATTTTATTGCAAATAGATTCTTATAATGAAAATTCATAGTTCAAGAAATGCACTTATACTTACCCCACTTACTATAGCAATAGCATTGGTGTGCGGGATATTAATCGGTAATCGGTTTTCTAATCAAAAATACATAAGTAATAACGATAGAAAACTCAATACAATCCTGAATTTAATATCGGATGAATATGTTGATACCGTAGATATCAATAATATAATTGAAATGTCTATCCCCAAAATACTCGCAAATCTTGATCCGCACTCCATGTATATTCCGGCAGAAGAGCTACGTAAAGTTAATTCGGAGTTAGAAGGGAGTTTCTCTGGAATAGGAATATCATTTACAATGCTCACCGACACGGTTACGGTGATTGAAGTGATTCCAAACGGTCCGTCTGAGAAGGTCGGTATAATGGCTGGAGATAGGATTGTCAGTGTCAATGATTCCTCAATAGTAAGTATTCCGAATGAAGAAGTGATGAAAAAGCTACGAGGAGCAAAGGACTCGATAGTGAAATTGGGTATAATGCGCAAAAACTCATCACAGATATATCAATTCAAAGTGAAAAGAGGAGACATCCCGGTAAACTCTATCGATGCTTCATATATGGTAGATAAGGTTACCGGATATGTGAAAGTGAATAAATTTGGTAAGACTACATATGATGAATTTCTTACATCTTTAATGGGGTTGCAAAAGAAAGGTGCAAGTAAATTTATTATCGACCTGCGCGGAAATGGTGGCGGACTAATGGAAACTGCAATTCTTATGGCAAATGAATTTCTTCCGGAAAATCAGATGATAGTATATACCAAAGGTCGTGAAAAGAAAAATAACTCTCAGTTCTGGAGCAATGGTAATGGTACTTTTCAGGAAAATGAATTAATTGTGCTTATCGATGAGCAGTCGGCAAGTGCAAGTGAGATATTCGCAGGAGCTATTCAGGATAATGACCGTGGACTTATAATTGGACGTCGCTCATTTGGTAAAGGATTGGTGCAACAACAGATATTGCTGCCTGATAGTAGTGCAATTCGCCTCACAGTAGCAAGATACTACACCGCATCGGGTCGCAGTATTCAAAAAGAATTTAAGCCCGGAGATGAAGATGCTTATACACAGGAGCTTTATAATCGTTATAATCATGGTGAAATATATAGTAAAGACAGCATAAAGGTTGATGATAATAAAATGTTTACCACACTTAACGGTAGAAAAGTATATGGTGGTGGTGGAATTGTTCCCGACATATTCGTTCCCAGCGATACAGCAGGCATATCCTCATATTTTATCAAAGCGTTCAATGCCGGTTTATTCCAGAAATTTGCATTTCAATATACCGATATAAATCGAGAGGCATTTAAAAAGATGAAAGATTATAAGGAATTTCTTAGCAAATTACCATCCGATGATGCATTGCTGTCAGATTTTGTGAGTTATGCGTCGCGACGAGGAGTTCCTGCAAGGTGGTATTATATCAATCTGTCACGCAAGTTAATTTTGACTCAGTTAAAAGCTATAATTGCTCGTGATGTATTTGGTAATGAAGCATTCTATGCAATCTACAATAAAGATGATAAAAATATCACTACTGCAATCGATGCTTTCAAAAAACATAAAGCTAAATTTCCGATAGAAGAAGAGGAGAAATGAACAAAAATGAGATTCGGAGACATATAAAAACGTTGAAGAATTCTCTCACCGATACGATGAGGGCAGATGCTCTTCGGTCTGTAAGTTCAAAGTTAGAAACTTGGGTCCCATTTTTGAAAGCAGAATCGATACTCATATATCATTCTCTTTCCGATGAATTTCCAACGCATGAGCTAATTGAGCGGTGGTGCTCAGAAAAAACGATTTACCTTCCCATTGTCGATGGTGTAAATCTCAAGATAGCCCCTTATAGGCATGGTGCAATGAGACAGGGAGAATATGGTATAATGGAACCTATATCGGAAAATTATATTGATATTGATTCTATTGAGATGGTAATAATTCCAGCAATTGCCGTTGATACCGAAGGTAATAGATTGGGTAGAGGAAAAGGGTTTTATGATCGTTTGCTCAAAGATTGCAACGCAATAAAAGTAGTGATAGGGTACGACTTTCAGATTATAAATAAGATACCTATAGAGGAGCATGATATACCTGTAGACTATGTGATAACGGAAAATAGATTAATAATAAGAAAAAAATAATTTAGAATGGCTTTAGTATATTCAGATACCAAATTGAGTGATATCGTTGTGAATGATCCGTCAGTGATTCCTGTTCTCAAT
>CAZYEO010000206.1:2593-2885 GCA_964646495.1 uncultured Muribaculaceae bacterium | reverse complement strand
TTACGATATTTTGCTTGTGTCATTAATAGAGAATAATAAGCTTGATCTTTAGAGTTAATAATAGTCATAGAGTCTAATTCTAAGAGAAGATTATATGCTTCTTGGGGATTATCATTCTTCATGATACTATCAATTATTTCTATATTTTTATTAGTTATACTTTCCTTGCATGAAGAAATAACAATTAGTAAAAATATAATAGGTAGGTATTTCATAATACTATTTTTATTATACAAAATTAATGAATTCATTCTAAGGTGCAATTATTATATATGTTGTTAAATATCTTTTA
>CAZYEO010000206.1:0-2583 GCA_964646495.1 uncultured Muribaculaceae bacterium | reverse complement strand
AAAATGAATAGATGAAAGATTTAGATATTATATTTGTTTTCGGTATATAAATATTATTATCTTTGCAAAGTGGCAATAAAGATTGCCGGCATGGTAGCGCAGCTACTAAATTGAAATTTAAGGAAAATGCTTTTGTTGATGGGAAACATGTGAAAATCATGTGCTGTCGCGCAACTGTGGGCTATGTGACGTTGAGGCGTGATATAGCGAGCCAGGAACCTAAACAAAATGCTTACAGTTCGGAATACTTTCGCGTAAAAAATATCTGGCTGATATCATACGATTATTAATCCAAAAAAAGTGTCTCCTCACTTTATTATGGATTTGTTCGCATTAAAATCATCCGGTATTTTATAAAGGGATTGATTTTGATGCGTTTTTTATTTATAATATAATTATATAGAAATGGCAAAATTAAAATTATGTTTGAGCATCCTTATGGTGCTTGCTTTGACAATCGGATCTACATCTTGCAGTAAGACGGATGATGATTATAATCAAGTAACTCTTACACTAAACTCCACTGATATTAAATATGGGGAGAATAATGTGTGGGCTGATGTTTTTGTGGCTAACACCAATTTACAAAGTCAGAGCATTTGGTTTGCCCACAGTGCCACCCCCGAATACAATATGTGGAGCGGATGGTCGCCAAGCCGCAACTCTGATTTGGAGGATTATACAGAGAGCGCATCATGGCTCAAACATCAATGGACAGCCATGACTGGTGGCGGAATGTCGGGCAAAGGTACACCATATATGGTAGGGTTTTGGAGCTCATTTGACGATACTGAAACCACAAAATCCACAGAGATAAAATATGGAACAAAAGGAGCCCTGTTTACTCCACAATCAATGTATATCACCAACACTACTTATGCCTATAATGCAATGACACAAGGTATATTCTGCAAAGTATTTGAAGAGGGTGATTATTTTTTGCTCAACATATATGGCGTGACAAAAGAAGGAACAGTGACCACTCCTATAAAGGTATATCTCACCGACTATCGCAGCTCGAATAAAGAAGAGTGGGTGATGTTGAAAGAATGGACTTTTGTTAATCTTGAACCATTGGGAAAGGTATCGAGCATATATTTCACAATGGAATCATCAGATAGTGGAAAATACGGCATGAACAATCCCGCATATTTCGCAATGGATAGACTCAAAATTATACTGTAACTTAAGCAACATATTTATATCATGTCTCGGGAACTGGGAAGTTGTCGAGACATTTCTTTTCTATTCAAGAACTTATCACAAACAATTATGTTATAATCAAATAAACCCGTAAAATCATTTTATTATGGATGAATTTATCATAAAGTGCCTCACAATAGCCCAAGACTCTATGCCATGCGCAATAGATTTGGTGAGAATAGCTATATTAATAATATTTGTGTGGATCGGAGCATTGAAATTTTGCGACTATGAAGCCGAAGGCATAGTGCCATTTGTGGCAAACAGTCCATTTATGAGTTTCTTCTACAAATTCAAAGCCCCCATTTATAAAGATTATAAACTTAAAGAGGGAGAAGTAAACCCCGAAAAACATGCTTGGCACGAAGAAAACCGCACATATATATTTGCTAAAGGATTGGGAATTTTAATCATGACAATAGGAGTATTAGTGTTTTTAGGAATATTCAATCCGTGGATAGGACTTATAGGTGAAATACTGTGCATCATAATGACCATTGGCACACTTTCGTTTCTATTTACTACACCCGAAGTATGGGTTCCAAACATCGGAGGACCAGATCATGGCATACCCTATCTTAGTGGAGCAGGACGGTTGGTAATAAAAGATGTGGCAATCATCACCGCAGCACTCGTGGCACTCTCCGACTCGGCACACACCATACTCGCATCAATGTAACCTCAACAATATTACCCACATATAACAAAAAAACATCCGGACCTCGATAGAAGCCCGGATGCCTATAAATACCCACAAAATACTATCCTAAAATTGTGTGGAATATTAATTTTATGTCTGTGAAAAAATTGCGATGTTTTATATAATCAAGATTAAGACTTAACTTATCCTGCATTATAACATTTATGTAATATTCATCAGGATTCTCAACGTTACAAAGCAAATCATTTTCATTGCGATATTTAATTGATGCAACATCTGTAATACCTGGACGAACATTAAATACAAGCATTTGCTCGTCTGTATATTTATCTACATATTTGCGGACTTCAGGACGTGGACCTACAAGGCTCATATCACCAACAAAAACATTTATAAGTTGTGGTAATTCATCGAGTTTATATTTTCTTATAAAATAACCTGAGCGAGTAATACGAGGATCACGCCCACCAATTGTTATCAGACTTCCCTTATCTGCTCCAATTCCCATTGATCTGAATTTATAAATTCTAAAATCCTTATTTCCTTTTCCAACCCTTACTTGGCGATAGAAAATAGGTCCTTTTGAATCACATTTAATCCAAATTCCTATAAAAACCAGAATAGGGCTTAAAAAAATAAGTCCTATTCCACTAGAAATTATATCAAAAATTCTTTTCACTACTCCGAAATTATTTCTACAAAATTGGAAATTATATAAT
>CAZYEO010000205.1:0-2950 GCA_964646495.1 uncultured Muribaculaceae bacterium | reverse complement strand
TATATCTATAAGATAATCAGCAGCCCTTATTATCTCTTCATCATGCTCTACTACCACTACGGTGTTGCCAAGTGCTCTTAGTCTTTTGAGTATTGCAATAAGTTTGTCGGTATCGCGCGAATGCAATCCGATACTCGGTTCATCGAGAATATACAATGACCCGACAAGGCTACTTCCAAGCGAAGTTGCAAGATTGATGCGTTGGCTCTCTCCTCCCGACAAGGTCGATGATAGGCGATCGAGCGACAAGTAGCTGAGACCCACATCTACAAGGAAATTAATACGACTCGTTATCTCGGTGAGCAAGCGTTTAGAGATTGCGGCATCGGCAGACGATAATTTTAGATTCTCAAACCATACTTTAAGTTCACTCACCGGCATCTGCACAAGCTCAGCAATGGCTTTTCCTCCTATTTTCACATAGGAAGCATCTTTACGCAATCGAGATCCGCGACAATCGGGACACGTGGTTTTCCCTCTATATCGAGCATGCATCACTCTATATTGTATGTTGTAATTCTTACTCTCTATCCATTTGAAAAAGCCATCAATACCCGGAAATCGAGAGTTTCCGTGCCACAATAAATCTTTCTCACTTTGCGATAGCTCATAATAAGGACGATGAATTGGAAATGATGCTGAAGATGCAACGTGAATAAAATCCTTTTTCCATTCACCCATTTTAGCGCCACGCCAACACATCACAGCATCATCATATATGGATAATGTTTTATTGGGAATTACAAGATCTTCGTCGATACCTACTACTTTACCATATCCTTCACATGTAGGGCACGCGCCAATAGGATTGTTAAAATTAAACATTAAATCGGTTGGCTCAGTGAATTTTATACCATCGGCTTCAAAACGTTTTGAGAATCGATGATCTCTTATTCCATCAGTACTCCATACCTTAATCAAACACTCCTCACGTCCTTCAAAAAATGCTGTTTCTATCGCATCATAAAGACGACTCTGACTTTCATTATCGGCAGATACCGTTAATCTATCAACAAGCAGATTATACCCTTCTCCATCAACATCTTTATTTTGTGAAAGAATATCAGATATGAGCATAAATTCGCCATTATGTTCCAACCTCGAATATCCTTCCTTGGAATATATGTCTATCTGTTCTCTAAATGAACGATTTTCGGGAATGGATATATCGGTTAATACGGCAAATCGCGTCCCTTCCGGATAGGTATTTATAGTTGCAGTAACATCTTCGGGAGTATGCTTTTTAACCAAAGACCCAGATATGGGTGAGTATGTTTTCCCAACTCTCGAATATAGTAATCTTAAATAATCGTATATCTCTGTTGAGGTTCCCACTGTGCTTCGCGAATTGCGTGTGTTTACCTTCTGCTCGATTGCAATAGCCGGTGGTAGCCCTTGAATAAAATCACATTCGGGCTTAGCCATGCGTCCTAAAAATTGACGGGCATATGCCGACAAACTTTCAACATATCGTCTCTGTCCCTCGGCATATAGAGTGTCAAATGCCAATGAGGATTTACCCGACCCCGAAAGTCCGGTAATCACCACAAATTTATTTCTCGGAATTTCTACATCAATATTTTTCAGGTTATTGACAAGTGCTCCTTTTACAACTATATTTTTATTATTGGACATTGCAATTGAATTAATGTGCAAAATTACTCATAATATCATCATAAAAACATTTATTTTCATCATTACTTGTAGTTTATTGGAGTAAAATATACTCATTTTTGAATTTTTATATCCCTGTATGCATGATTTTTGGCAAAAAAGAATAATTTTACCGGAAAATATAACTGCAATTTTATATTTAAATAGAAATTAATATTCTATATTTACAGTGCCATATTTGTTATTACTGTAACTATAAAAAATAAATTATTATGAAACCATTAAACATTATTTTAGCAGTAGTAGGCGGAGCGATTGCCGGTGCCGCAGTAGGTCTTCTTTTTGCACCTGAAAAAGGTACTGATTCACGTAAAAAAATCGTAAGTTGCCTAAAGAAAAAGGGTATTTGCCTACAAGGTAAAAAACTTAATGATCTTGTTTCGGAGATAGAAAATGAAATCAAAGAAGCTCAGGCTTAACAAAACAATTTAATTCAAATTAATTATGAAAGGTTTAGGAATTCTTTATGCATTTTTAGGCGGCGCTGTAGTAGGATGTGCAGCTGCAATGCTATTTGCACCTGAAAAAGGTACTGATTTGCGTCATAGAATCAAAGAAATGCTTAAAAGCAAAGGATTTGATTTCAGTGACGACGACGTTGAAGACTTAGTAGAACAGATCACTGCAGAGATTCAAGAAAAGTAAATTCTGTGTTAGGTCCTAATATATAAACAATTTAAAGTATAATATCTTTCCTTTTAATGTAAATACAGAGAAGGAAAGATATATGCTTTAGAATTATTTATTTATAAAAAATAATTATGCCTAAAGATAATAATTTCAGCACAATATGGGATGATCTTAAGAAATATTTCACTCTCCAGATTGATTACGCTAAGATCACCGCGACAGAAAAACTAATTATCATTCTATCTGCCATGGCTATGGTGGGAATCGTAGGGATATTGGGAGGAATCGCACTATTTTACCTATCATCTGCCACTGTATATCTTATAGATTCATTTCTTGATTGCACGTGGGGTTCATATCTTATAGTGTCAGCTCTAATGCTTATTATTCTTGCCATAATATTCTCGGTGAGAAAGAGCCTTATAATAAACCCTATATCTCGCTTTATATCAAAACTCTTCCTTGATCCAACAAAATAAATAAATGTGATATGGCTAAAAAAATCATAGAAATAGAAGATCAACAACAGAGTTGGAACGGCTACACTTTGGATGAGATTATATATCGAAAGGCAATTACTATGACTCGATTGGAAATCCAAAAAGAATCTATATCTCAAAAAATCCAATCGGTAATACCACAAGAG
>CAZYEO010000204.1:0-2967 GCA_964646495.1 uncultured Muribaculaceae bacterium | reverse complement strand
CCCCTTTACATAATTGGATGCCCATAAACTCACTATTAATGCAAGATTGATATAACAAAGCTTCTTTTGTAGTTTGATATTTTTATATTTGAAAATAGTGATAATTGATATTATAGAGGTAAGCATATTTACTGAAAATAGCATCCAATTATGTAAAGGGGCATTAACCGTACTTATTTGTGCTGTTGGAGAACCTAATTCAGTAAGACTTAATACTGAAAAATCAAATACGGATGTGGGGGTTTGAAACTGAACTATCGGGAGAAACGCAAAAATAGAGATTGCGATTGTCGCCAAAAGCAGATATACGCTCTGCCATCGTTGTAATACCATAACTTAGACCTTTTAATTAGTTAATTTGTTTGCAAAGTTAAAAACAATCGGCATTATTAATCAAATAAAATTATATATTTATTGATACTATGCCTTCTAATATATATTAGCAATAGAACAAACGCAATGCAAATAAGTGAGATATTATATAATATTTATTTGTAGAATATTGAAAATGTGTCCAAAAATTTAACATTAACTATAAAATAACCATATAAATAGCACCTGACAGAAATTATTGGCATATTGTTTGTTTATAGATTATAATATAATACGTAATACATGACACAAAACGAAATATTAAACTTTCACTCTAATCTGACCACATGGATAAGAGATCGAAAATTATATGAGGTCTTTAATAAATTAAATGACATCTGTAGATCTGAAGGCATGGAAAAATACAGACATGCTATTGAAGATGCTCTTCAATCATATAAGTTTATGCTACAATATATGGCTGATGGAGTTCAGGATCCGGAAAGAGAATCTGTGCTTAGTCATTTAATGGTTACTCTTTATGACCTTAACGATAGGATATTCAACACTCTCATGCGAGAACAATCGTCAATGGCATATTATTCGGTGCAACGTGTAGAACATTTGCAAAACAAAGATTTGGGTGAGCTTCTGAGTAAATATAAGAAAAACATGGATACCATATCTCTTGCTAATCTGTCGGACGCAACAAATATCGATATGCTTATTCGTGAACGAGAACGACTTGAGTCTGAAATATTCCGAAAAATATGGACGTCATTCCCCACATCTGCGGCCGATATATCTCTTATTGAATCAATATTGCACGAAACCACATTACCACAATATTTCAGAGAATTAATCGTGTCGGCAATATTGCTGGGTTCTCTGGAATATTTTGAGGAAAAGAAACTCACCATATTGCTTGACGCGTACAGTGGTGCAGATGGTTTAGTGAAAATAAAGAGTCTCGTAGCAGCTCTATTGATAATGTACAAATATGGTGATCGTGTAAGTCTATCATCTTCGATTCAAAATAGAATTGGTGTATTGATGGATATGCCCGATTTTGGTCATGATATAAAAGTTATTTTCCTTCAATTTATAAAGAGTCGAGATACTGAGCGCATTTCAAAGAAAATGCAGGATGAGCTTTTGCCTCAAATTATGAAAATAAGTCCTGATATCTATCGCAAAATAAAGGATAATAATGGCAATATAGACATGGAGAGTATCGAGGAGAATCCCGATTGGCAAGAGATGCTCGACAAAACAGGGATAACCAAAAAAATGCAAGAGCTTAGTGAAATGCAGATGGAGGGGGGAGATGTGTTTATGAGCACATTTGCGCACCTTAAGAATTTTCCGTTTTTCAATGAAATATCTAACTGGTTTATTCCTTATCACACTGAAAGTAGTGTTAATCGAAACACATTTCAAGATTCTAAATCGATAGCCAATTTGATTTCAAATGCTCCATTCCTATGCAATAGCGATAAGTATTCATTTGCATTATCTCTAGCTACAGTGCCCGAAATGCAAAGGTCAATTATGCTTTCTCAGTTCAACTCTCAAAACATAGATATAAAAGAAGTCGAAAATTCCACACTATCACTTCCATCAAAGAAAATGGAAGAATATGCTAATAAATATGTGCAAGATTTATATCGATTCTTTAAATTATATAGGCAACGAACTGATTTTTATGATCCATTTAGCTCGCCTATAAAATTTATGCGAATACCGTTTATAGACAAGATAGTGTGTGATGTGCATATTATACGTTTACTCGGTGAGTTTTACTTTAAGCACACTCACTACCAGGATGCAACAGAATATTTTCTAAAAGCGGTAGAGCTTGGTGAAATATCAGCTGAATTATTTCAGAAAATTGGGTTTTCATATCAGAGTGTAGGTGATTATGATAAAGCAATAGAATATTATGAAAAATCACAACTACTTCTCCCTGATAATCAATGGACATTAAAGCACCTTGCTACGTGCTATCGCAATATCAAAAATTATGAGAAAGCATTAGAATGCTATCTTTCAGCATATCAGATCACGCCCGATAATGTTGGCACAACTTTAAGCATAGGTCACTTGCTTCTTGAAATTAATCGCCCTGAAGAAGCTCTGAAATATTATTATAAAATTGATTTTCTATCAGATAAAAGCCAAAAATCATGGCGTCCGATTGCATGGTGTGAATTTGTGCTTGGCAATTACGAAAAGAGCAAATCATACTACACTAAAATATTAGAGGATAATCCCACATCGCAAGATTATCTCAATATGGGACATTTAGCTCTTGTTTCGGGAAAAATGAATGATGCAATTGATTATTATAAGAAATCATTTGACTGCGACCCTTCAAAAGTGGTAGAATTTCTTAATAATTTCGAGAATGACAAAAAGCACATTTTTGTAGCTGGGGTGAGTCAAAATGATGTTAATCTTGTGATAGATAAAATTCTTTTTGATGTAAACGGATGATATAAGGTACAATTTGTATAATATCAAAATTGTACATAAAAACTCTTATAAATCGCCTAAATATGCTATTTATGAATCTAATCGATTGATAAATAGCATATTTTATAGTAATTTTGCATCATGTGGATCGTAATGATGAACATATATTTAAGATATTAT
>CAZYEO010000203.1:0-2967 GCA_964646495.1 uncultured Muribaculaceae bacterium | reverse complement strand
TCTTGTCTGTAGGTAATGTGCAGGAGCCGAAAATATCGGCTAATTTTTCAGGATAGCTCATAATTTCAAGATTTAAGTGCAGGTTACCAGTTGCCTAAAGTTGCGTTAAATATCAGGTCTACAAGCTCATCGCTTATCTGATTGCAGAGATCTTCTTGCACATCAGTAAGCAATTCAGAACTCGAAAAGTCTTTATATGCCGAGAAGGTTTGATCCACATCCATTGTAGGGTTTTTACTGTCAGAATACTTCACACGCACTGTAATAGTGAGTCGAGTTTGCGATGCAAAAGCATCTTCGGTCACAGCCTGTGGCGACAGTGAATAACCTGTAATTTCCCCCTCCATTCTCAAATCGGAATTGCTTGAATCTATTACTTGAAGCCTCGTTTGGCGTGTAACCATATTTAGCAATTTATTTTCAAATGTTTGTTGTAGAGGAGGATACACCAATGCCGCACGAATCGGGAATTCGGATATTGATATAGTCTTATAGATTGTATAATCAATTGCCGATCCGTTAAACATGTAACTTATCGAGCAAGCTTGTGCTATAATGCACACAATGAATATAGCTGATATCCGTTTAAGCATTTAATTTTTGTTATAATGTTTTATTCCAATCCGTATTCTTTAATCTTACGATATAAAGTGCGCTCAGAGATATGAAGCTCGTCAGCAGTTTTTTTACGTTTACCGCAATTTCTTTCGAGTGATTTCCTTATTGTCTCTTTTTCGGTGTCTTCGAGAGTCATAGTGGCAGAAGATATAGCATCTTCTTCCGATTTGTCACGGCAAGGAATTATTCCCTGAGAAGAAAAATCAGGATATTTCACGAGTGAATGTGATATGATTTCTTGGCGAGCATCATCATTGACCTCTTGTGCTGTAGTTATGTGCGGATGGTCGCTAATGGGCATATCCTCAATAGCACTCCTTAGCTCATCGATTTCTTTCTGCATGCGAAACATCATCTTAAATAATATTTCGCGTTCTTGAGTGTAATTGAATACAGGAGTCGATGCTACTACCGGCTTATAATCTCCACCATGCTGTGGAAGGTATCGCTTCACACTTTCCCCGTCGATTGCTTTACCTGCTTCAAATAGGGATATTTGTTCTATCACATTTTTCAATTGGCGCACATTGCCTGGCCAACGATAAGCCATCAACGCTTCCTTTGCACTATCCGAAAGCTCTATTACAGGAGTTCTATATCTTTCTGAAAAATCAGTGGCAAATTTTCGGCTTAAAAGCAGGAGGTCGTTTCCTCGCTCACGCAAGGGTGGAATCTCAATGCTCACAGTAGACAGACGATAATACAAATCTTCGCGAAATTTACCTTCCGATATGGCGCGAAGCATGTTCATATTGGTAGCGGCAACAACACGGATGTTTGTCTTCAACACATCCGAAGATCCAACCTTTATAAATTCTCCATTTTCGAGTACGCGCAGCAAGCGTGCCTGAGTGGTGAGTGGTAGCTCGGCTACTTCATCAAGAAATATTGTGCCACCGTCAGCCTCTTCAAAATACCCTTTTCGTGAAGATATTGCACCGGTAAACGATCCCTTTTCGTGCCCGAAAAGCTCGGAATCAATGGTTCCTTCAGGAATTGCTCCACAGTTTACGGCTATATATTTATTATGTTTTCGTGAGCTGAATGCATGGATTATTTTCGGGAAAAACTCTTTTCCTGTACCACTTTCGCCAGTAATAAGCACGGATTGATCAAACGGAGCCACTTGCTTGGCGCGTCCGATCGCAAATACGAGCGAGTTAGCGTTCCCGATTATTGAGAAACGCTGTTTTATCTGCTGTATATCCGGTGATATTGGAGCTACTATTTCCATTTTCGCATTGAATATGTTTTATCTTTTAAAAACTTACCTAACTCTTCGGGAGTAGAATATTTCTTCTGCTCATCCACGGTGATAATATTCCCTACCGATACATGAAATGTGGCGCCCTTTTTTCTGAACACCTCTGCCGGGAGTCGGAGAGTGCGCAATTGCCAACTTATAAGCCCCAAAATATTAAACCATGTGCTGTTGTGTCCATGAAAATATATAGGCACTACAGGTACGTTCAATTGCTGAATAAGACGTATAATCGTAGGTTGCCACTCGCGATCCTGAATCCTGAGTCCACCTGTGATTTTCGACACTGCACCTGCGGGGAAAAATCCTAATGGATTTCCACGTTTCACATGCATCATAGCCTCCTTTATCCCTTTCATGGATACGGCTTTCTTTTTTGGATCATCAGAACTCAATGCATCTACCTCGATAAAATTCGGACGCATTGCACTGATATGACCTAAAATCATATTCACCATAACCTTAAATTCAGGATGGCGTGATGCCAGCAGATGAATTAACAGAATACCATCCAATGCCCCAAAAGGGTGATTGGAAACGGTAATAAATCCTCCCTTCGGAAGCGAATCGAGTATATATTCGTTGTCAATTCTTGCCGATATGTTCAAATCTCGCAGTATCCCTTCTACAAACGGTGCTCCGGGAGAGTCACAATTGTGTTCATGCAGCCAATTTACTTTATCTAATTTCAGCCAATGTATGAGTCGATTCACAAGTGCTTCTTTTCCTTTAAAAATAGGTGCCAGTTCAGAGATATCATTATAATCCAACACGCTGCGCTTTATTGAATTTTCTTCCATAATACTTCAATAATACTATTATATAGTGCACTTCAACGTGCAAATTAACTCACAAAACTACTAATTTATAAGGAATCCACAAAATAATTACCGTTACTTAATATTTTATCCCAATAAGATATCAATAATGATAATTATTCTGAATCTTATGCAACAATAGCCAATCGCACTATATCACACAAAATTCAATTTAATACAATATATATGCCGATGAAATAGTACAATTAGGAATAATCGAAAGACAATGAATACGTTAAAAAATAAAAAAATGGGATTTAGCAAGGAGGC
>CAZYEO010000202.1:0-2989 GCA_964646495.1 uncultured Muribaculaceae bacterium | reverse complement strand
CAAAACAATATCAAGAGTATAGAAGTGCAAATGTAATCGATATTTATAATATAGACTTATATGATATAGATTTTTTACAAATAAATAGCCTTTGAATCTCATTAAAAATTCAAAGGCTATTACTATTATTGTATATGAGTAACGGTGATTATTTACCGCTCATAGGACAATTTTGTTTTATTTGAGTGAAAAAATCATTACCCTTATCATCTACCAGAATAAATGCAGGGAAGTCTTCTACTTCAATTTTCCAAATAGCTTCCATTCCAAGTTCAGGATATTCCACGCATTCAATACTCTTGATATTGTTTTGAGACAAAATAGCAGCCGGACCTCCGATGCTTCCAAGATAGAATCCGCCATGCTTTTTACAAGCATCTGTTACTACCTGACTTCTGTTGCCTTTTGCAAGCATTACCAAGCTTCCACCATGAGATTGGAATAAATCTACGTAAGAGTCCATGCGACCGGCAGTGGTAGGTCCCATTGAGCCGCAAGGCAATCCGGTAGGAGTTTTAGCAGGTCCAGCGTAGAAAATAGGATGATCCTTTATGTATTGTGGTAAATCTTCTCCTTTATCAAGACGTTCTTTGAGTTTAGCGTGAGCAATATCTCTACCTACGATGATTGTTCCATATAGAGAAAGACGCGTCGAGACAGGGTATTTGCTCAATTCTTTCAAAATCTCGCTCATAGGTTGATTAAGATTTATTTTCACGCCATCACCTTCACCGGCTACGCGCATTGATTCTGGAATAAGAGCTGATGGATTATCATCAAGCTTTTCAATCCATATACCATCTTTATTGATTTTGCACTTCACATTGCGGTCGGCAGAGCAACTCACACCCATACCTACAGGGCATGATGCTCCGTGACGAGGAAGGCGTACAATGCGCACATCGTGAGCAAAATATTTACCTCCGAATTGTGCTCCGAGTCCTATTTTATATGCTTCTTTCAATACCTCTTTTTCCAGCTCAATATCACGGAATGCTCTCCCACCTTCATTTCCTGAGGTAGGTAATGCATCATAATAATGAGTTGATGCCAATTTCACTGTGAGCAGATTTTTTTCGGCAGATGTGCCACCAATGACAAATGCCACATGGTAGGGTGGGCAAGCTGCAGTGCCGAGAGTCTTCATTTTCTCCACTAAGAATGGCACTAAAGTTTTAGGATTAAGTAGAGCTTTAGTTTCTTGGAAAAGATAAGTTTTATTGGCAGAGCCGCCACCTTTTGTTACGCAAAGGAATTTATATTCCATCCCTTCGGTAGCTTCAATATCTATTTGAGCAGGAAGATTGCATTTTGTGTTTACCTCATCATACATGTTAAGAGGAGCGTTTTGAGAATAGCGCAAACTCTCTTGTGTATATGTTTCATAGACACCGCGTGACAATGCTTCTTCATCACAATATCCTGTCCATACTTGTTGTCCTTTTTCTCCGTGTATAATTGCAGTACCGGTATCTTGACATATCGGAAGTTTTCCTTTAGCCGAAACTTCTGCATTGCGAAGAAATGTAAGAGCTACATATTTATCATTCTCGCTTGCTTCGGGGTCGGTAAGAATTTTGGCTACTTGTTCATTATGTGCGCGTCTTAATAAGAAGGAAACATCGCGAAATGCGGTGCGTGCTAATGCTGTTAAACCTTCTTTTGCAACTTTAAGCACCGGAGTGCCCTCAAATTCACCTACTGATACATGATCCTTGGTGAGCAAATAATATTCAGTAGTATCTTCACCCAAAGGAAATGGATGTTGGTACTTAAACTCAGGAGTTGATGCCATAAGTAATGATTTATTTAATAAATTATACGATGATTCAAATAATACGCAAATTTACTCAACTTTAATTTAATATGAAACATTACTTTCACAAATTCTATATTGCAGAAATAAATAAGCAGAGACGCTGCAAATCACTTTGAAACGTCTCTTGAGAAATTAATCGTATTTTATTTAAATCTATTACATTCGTGTTGATTGGTTATATGGTCATTTTAATGCCAGCGAATATGCTCCGTGGCATTGTAGGTCCATAAATATATCCCGAGTCACGATCGGCTCCTTTATCAAAATCATTTTGATATGAATTGAAGATATTGAGAATGCCGGCGTTCACCTGCATTTTGGCATAATTGAGTACCTTGAAATCGTAAGATATTTTAAGGTTCAAATCAAAAAACGATGGTGTTGTGACAGCTTTATCTATTTCAGTTCCCGATCCTACCATGTGTTGAACCAACATACTACCTGTATAGGTTCCCGTCAATGCAAACGATAGGGGTTTGATAGGATTGTATTTGGCTGTGAGATAGCCGTAAAAATCAGGAGTGCGAAACATTTTTTTCTCTTTAGGAACTTCGGGATCTTCGCTCCAAGATTCGGCTTCTTTGTATTGGCTACGTTGGAGCGTGATACCGGCTTGTGCTTGAAACTTTGACGAAAACATTGCTTTACCCTCAATATTCAATCCCATGACAGTAGCTCCGAGTCCATTATATCGTTCGAGAACGGTATTACCCTTTTCATCGGGGGCTTCAAGTTTGCGAATTGCAAATACATTTTTGAGATCGGTGTAAAATCCTTCAATCAAAAGATTGGTCTGCACATTGCCAAATGTGTGATATAAATCGGCTGATAGACTCACACTTTTTGAGCTTTCTTGCTTTAAATCTTTTGCAAGAATTGTTACCACTCGTTCTCCTCCTACAACGGCTACATGGAAATCTTCATCGTAGGCTTGTGGAGATCGGAATCCGGTGGAGAATGATGCTCTGAAGTTTATATTGCTCGAAGGGTTATAGCGGATATTTGCTCGAGGAGAAAATATAGCATTTTTAATCAGTGTGTGTTTGTCTATACGTCCTCCGATAAGGAACCCCCATTTATCTGTGCGCCACTCGTTTTGAAGATATGCGCTATAAATATTTATTTTCTGCAATGCAAGATGATCATATCCCACAGATTCATCTTTCAAAT
>CAZYEO010000201.1:0-3018 GCA_964646495.1 uncultured Muribaculaceae bacterium | reverse complement strand
ATTGTCTTGGATATTGAGATATAACTACTATAATTTGAAAATTAATAAATTTATTCTATTCCCTTTTCAAGAAAACCACTTTGTAAAAAATAATATGTTAGACGATACGAGTAAAATTTCTCATGAAAGTCTCATTTTATTAGCCATTATAATGTTTTCGATTATTCTTATAGCTGCATTCAACTATTCTAATTTCAAAATAGCATCTATTCCGAGAGATATTAAAAGCATAACCATACGCCGTATTTTAGGTATAAATATATTCAGATTAAGGGCTGTGTTGTTTGCAAAAAGTGTTGCAATGTGCGTATTTGCATGGATATTATCAATTTTGGTCGTCCAACTATCATCAAACAGTATGAGTTTCGATTTTATAAATGTAGAAATAAGCATTTTAGATAATATCGATATTTTGGCACTTTCTTTTGCCGTTGCTGTAATAGTGGGATTACTTTCTGCATTATATGCGACCTATTCTATTAGCACAGGCAAAATTTCGGTGGCTCTTAAACGTAATTCTGGGAATACTATTCCAGCACGCAGATTAAGAGATATTGTTATTTGGATAGAGTATTTTGTTGCTTTCATATTAATAATATGTTCGGTGTTTATGTATCTTCAATGTCAAATTTTTTTTAACGCCGATTTGGGATTTAATAAAAATTCTTTGATAATATCTACAATCGAATCCGATTCCAATAAAAATGAGATATATCGGGAGTTGCAACAGATTCCTGAAGTAAAAAATATAGCCCTGTCACGTGACATATTGTCGAGTGCCGATTATTATCAAGGGTGGGGTATACAAAATTTATTGTTTACTTGCATCTCTTCGTCTCCGGAATATCTTAAAACTCTTGGAATAAACATGGTAGAAGGTCGATATTTTGAGCCTACCGATATTGGTGCCTATGTTTTCAATGAATCGGCAGCCAAAGCCGATAGTATGATAAGAGTTGGTAATGTAATAGGAATGGGAACGTTTAAAGGTGAGATTGTTGGGATATGTAAAGATATACAGTTTACATCGTTTCGCAAAGAAATAGCACCGATGGCGTTTAAAAACGTCACAATGCAGAATAATGTAGTAAATATAAGCATTGACCCAGCAGCTGACAAAGAGTATGTGATTAAAAAAGTATCAGAAAAATTGTCTGAAATAGAACCTGCATTTATGCATAATGTTAGGACAATAAATCAAGAATTGCTTAACACATATTCGGGAGAAATAAGAATGATGAATCTAATATTATTCTTCTCTGTGATTGCAATAATATTAAGCCTAATGGGGATTTTGGGATTAATAACTCTTGAAGGTGAATATCATAAAAAAGATGTAACAATAAAAAAGATATTGGGTGCTGACTCAAAAAACATATTATGCGAAATTACCGGTCACTACGTAAGGCTTGTTACTATCGCTTACCTTGCTGCCATTCCTATTTCAATATATTTTCTTGATAAATGGATGAATCAATTTTCCATAGCAACATCGTTGTATTGGTGGGTATTTATTGCTATTTATATGGTAGGCTTAGTAATTATAATGGCGGGAATCATCATAACAATAAGTAGCAACGTAAAATCCTTTCATATTAATACATTAAAGAGCGAATAAGCTGCATGTATCCATTTGATTACAGAAGCAACTTACATGTTTTTTTGTGAATATGGGGATGAAAGTTGGTTGTTATTGATTGAATAGGTACTTTTGCATATATCGAAAAAACAATATAAATTAGGAATGAAACGGAAAATATGCATTGCTACTGGCACGCGTGCTGATTGGGGGCTATTAAGTGGCATAGCCGGTGCTCTTAAAGAGCGTTCGGATGTAACATTGCAGATTATAGCCACGAATATGCACCTGTCACCAAAGTTCGGTGATACATACAAAGAAATAATAGCCGATGGATTCAATATCGATTGCAAAGTACCTCTGCTTGATGATACCGATTCCCCGGAGCGCACAGTAGAGTCGATGTCAATAGCAATGAATGGTTTTGCTGAGGCTTTTCGCAAGCTCAATCCCGATTTGCTGGTGATCCTTGGTGACCGATATGAGATGCTTGCTGTAGCAAGTACGGCATTGATATTTCGTATTCCTGTGGCTCATATTGCCGGAGGAGCTATATCGGAAGGTGCTTATGATGACTGTATTCGTCATGCTATTACAAAAATGAGCCATATTCATCTCACTGAAACGGAAGAATACCGAAATAGGGTGATTCAGCTCGGTGAAGCTCCCGAAAGAGTGCATAATACCGGTGCGATAGGGATCTATAATATAATGCACGCCAATTTTTTATCTCACGAAGAAACCGAAAAATCCGTGGGAATGAAAATAGATAGCAACACCTTAGTGGTGACTCTACATCCCGCTACGCTCGATGAAGCCTCTCCTGCCGTACAATGCTCCAACCTATTGGCTGCACTCGATAAAGTGCCGCAATGTAATCTATTGTTTACCTATCCCAATAATGATACAAATGGTAAAATAATTATAAATCTCATTGAGGAATATGCCTTGAAAAATCCTCATAGATGCAAGGTTATTCCATCTTTAGGTCAATTAAGGTATCTATCGGTACTTAAATATGCCGGGGGAGTGGTGGGTAATTCTTCGAGTGGTATTGTGGAAGTGCCTTCTATGGGTATTCCTACTCTTAATATAGGGATTCGCCAGCAGGGGCGCATGGCAGCCGATTCTGTGGTGAATTGCGGTATAAGCAAAGCTGAAATATTTGGTGGACTTTCTATAATATTAAGCGACGAGAAGCGAAAATTTGCTGCCGGAACCACCAATCCATATTACCAACCGGATACTCTTACAAAAATTGTGGAAGTGCTTTGCGATACCCCCTTACAAGGTATTACTCTGAAATCATTTTATAATATGAATCAATGAATATACTATATATAATTCCTGCTCGTGGTGGTAGTAAGGGGATTCCCGGTAAGAATATTAAGCATCTCGGAGGGCGTCCTCTCATTGCATACTCAATTGATGTGGCACGC
>CAZYEO010000200.1:1437-3044 GCA_964646495.1 uncultured Muribaculaceae bacterium | reverse complement strand
ACTTCTGATACATTAAAATTATCGCCAAATCAATTAGGTTCAATAAAATTAAATGATACAATACAACAACGGAAAAATATTTGGCAAAAATTTATAGGATATTTTTCCGATGCAAATAAACCTAAAACAAATAAGAAATTTGATGTTAATTTTATTGGAGGTCCACACTTCTCTACTGATACCAAATTAGGTTTAGGGATTGCAGGAGCAGGATTGTATCGGATGGATAGAAATGATACACTCATACAACCTTCAAATGTTTCACTTATGGGTGATATTTCTACAGTAGGTTTTTATTTGGTTGGTATTAGGGGGAGTAATATATTTCCTAAAGATAAATATAGATTGAATTATGGAATGTACTTATACTCATTTCCGTCCTATTATTGGGGTATTGGATATGAAAATGGTAATAATAATGATAATCAAACCAAGTTAAAACGATTTCAATCTAAAATCAAAGGGGAATTTTTAGTTAAGTTAGCGAAAAATTTCTATGCTGGTCCGGTTTTGACATGGGATTACGTAAAAGGGGATAATATTGACCGTCCCGAGCTATTGGATGGAATGGATCTGTGTACGCGTAATTATGGTTTTGGACTTACATTTCAATATGATAGTAGAGATTATATGACTAATGCCTCGCGTGGTATGTATATATTTCTCAATCAGATGTTTCGCCCTAAGTGGTTATGGAATGATTATGCCTTCAATACTACAGATTTCCAATTCAATTATTATCAAAAAGCATGGAAAGGATCGATAATTGCGTTTGATCTCAGGGCATCTTTAAATTTTGGAAATCCTTCATGGGCAATGATGGCAAAATTGGGCGATTCCAACTCTATGCGTGGCTATTATGAGGGGAGATATCGCGATAAGCATATGATGTCGGCTCAAATAGAGTTGCGACAGCATATATGGAGACGAAATGGGATTGTGGTGTGGGCAGGTACAGGTACTGTGTTTCACGACAAACAGTCATTTGGACATTTCTTACCTAATTTTGGAATTGGTTATCGTTGGGAATTTAAAAAGAAAATGAATGTCCGTTTGGATTATGGATTTGGAAAAAAGGGACAAAGTGGATTTATATTTCAGATAAATGAAGCATTTTAAACATATATGGAAATGGACAATGAACCAGAGAATACTCTTTGGGATATTTATCATTGTTCTTATACTACCTAATTTTATTCTTTCTTTTACGGAATTTGTTTCCCTTGTGACAAGAATAATAAATATAGTTCTCCCCTTAGGAGTTTTTTGGTTCCTTATGACTTTGTCAAACAAACCGGGGCGAATGATATGGATTCTTTTTATTTTTATATTTTTCAATGCCTTTCAGATCGTACTGCTTTATTTATTTGGAAATTCAGTTATAGCAGTTGATATGTTTCTTAATCTGGTTACTACCAATTCTGTAGAAGCCTATGAGCTATTGGGTAATCTGGTTCCAGCCTTGATAATGGTATTTTTAATATACATTCCTACTCTTGCGTTGGGGGTGGTTTCATTGACCAATAAAAAAGTATTATCGAAACGATTCATAAAGTTACAACGTGCTATTTCCATATCAATAATAGTATTAAGTTGTGGACTTTTAG
>CAZYEO010000200.1:0-1427 GCA_964646495.1 uncultured Muribaculaceae bacterium | reverse complement strand
AATTCCCTTAGGTTTGTTGAGAGCAATATAAACTGGTTTGCGTTTGGACTTTTAGTAGTAGAGTATAATATTAATCCCGACTTTAAAATACAAGATGATGTATATCCAATAAATGTATGTTACAATATTGGGTTAGCTGTGGAACGCGAGAATATGTCGCGTAATTATCACGAAACATCGAGAGATTTTAAATTTCACTCTGTGAGTTCGCACAATAAAAAAGATAAAGAAATATATGTGTTGATTGTTGGAGAAACTGCACGTGCAAATAATTTTGGTATTTATGGCTATAAACGTCCCACAACCCCATATCTTGATTCCATAGCGTCTGATTTAGTTATTTTCAGAGATGTAATTTCTCAGTCAAACACTACTCATAAAAGTGTTCCAATGTTACTTTCAGCAGCATCGGCAGAGGAATACGACCGTTTATACACCGAAAAAAGCATTATAACTGCATTCAAAGAAGCCGGGTTTTCAACCTCATTTTTTTCAAATCAGCGTCCTAATCATTCATACATAGATTTTTTTGCTGAAGAAGCAGATGATTGTGTTTTTATAAAAGATAATTTGCCTCTTGACGTAAATGTCTCAGATGATAGTTTACTCGATATGGTTGATAAAAAAATAAAAGAATCAACAAGCAATAAAATATTCATAGTATTGCATACATACGGTTCGCATTTCAATTATAAAGAGCGTTATCCTCGTGAAATGTCATATTTCAAACCTGATAATGCAACTACAGTTGGGTTCAAATATAAAGAAGATCTTATAAACGGATATGACAACTCCATAAGATATACCGATCAATTTATCGGACGACTCTTAGCACTACTTGGAAACGAAAACGCTCAATCGAGTCTCATTTTTACTTCCGATCATGGCGAAGATTTATATGATGATGATAGAAAATTATTCCTTCATGCATCGCCCATTCCCACATACTATCAGCTAAGAGTGCCGTTTATAATATGGCTCTCAAAAGAGTATAAAGAAAAGTACCCTAATACTGTGGTAGCATTAATGCAGAATCGAGATAAGCCTATTTCGAGTAGTTTGGTTACTTTTCACACCATGCTCTCTATTGCCGGAATTAGAGGAACCGGTATAGATGATAAAAAGTCGGTTGCAGATTCAACTTTTGAGGTAGTACAACGTTTTTATCTTAACGACCATATGAAGCCGGAGCCATTGGATAAAATCGGATTGAAAAAATATGATATTGATAATTTTCATCGAGATAATATTCAATACCCATAGTAAAATAAAAATACAATATGTTGTGAAACATAAAAAACAATATAATCGGAAAGTCTCTGATAAATTGTGATTTATGTAATATTGTAGTATGTTAATATTAAAGGTTGTCGATAATAGTTGGATAATATGATTTATTGTTATAATTTAGTGGATACATTTCAAAG
>CAZYEO010000199.1:0-3095 GCA_964646495.1 uncultured Muribaculaceae bacterium | reverse complement strand
TTAGGGCGTATGTTGCGATTCTTATAATAGCTTTTTTAGTGGTGAATATATTTTTTATAGTCTATTGGGCATGGAAGAAAAAAGTTTGGGCGTTTGTGCATTTGGCAGCAATATTAATCAATTGGGGATTTCTATCTGCAATGATTCAGATACGCTTCGGAACCGATGATTCAAAGCCTGATTTCCGGATTATGACATATAATGTACATAGTTTTAATAATGATTTTGATGGATATACAGCAAGAAAAATAGCAGAGTATATAAAGAATGAAGGTGTAGATGTAGTATGCTTTCAAGAGTTCTCGGGGAATGATGCTTTTACATTAGATAGTCTTAAAGATGTTTTCAAAGAATATAAATATCGGGTGATACCTATTCATCGAAATGGTGGAACTGATTTAGCGGTATTAAGCAAGTATCCGATAACTAATGCTCATTTCTTCCCATTCTACCATTCATATAATAGTGCTATGTACTGTGATATTATAGCATCCGATAAGAAACCTGTGCGAATTTTCAATATGCACATGCAAACCACCAGTTTTAATAATGATATAGCACAACGTCACCATTGGGGTTTGGATCCGGAACAGACTCTACGTAAAATCGAATATTCTTTGATCCAAAACGATAAGTTACGCACCAAGCAAGCGGAATATATGATTGAAAAGGTGAATGCTACAGATGGTAGAATAATTGTTGCAGGCGACTTTAATTCGCAACCATCCTCATTCGTATATAAAATATTTTCAACTAATCTCACTGATGAGTTTAAGAGATGTGGAAGCGGTTATGGATATACTTACAACGATCTTTGGGGACTGCTACGTATTGATTATATCTATACACACAATGGTGTGTCAGCTCTTAAATACTATTCTAAGAGTGAAAAATGGAGTGATCATAATCCGGTGTTTATGAACGTAAAACTGGATTAAGCAGTAATGTTGTTATGATTCTTCTTTGCTTAATGGGAACGAAAAGAAGAATGTAGATCCTTCGCCTTCTTGAGATTTGAACCAGAATTTGCCATTATTTTTTTGTGAAAATTCCCGGCATAATTGCAATCCAAGACCTGAGCCTTCTTCTTGGCGAGCTCCAAGTGTAGTGAGAGCACCTTCATTGCGAAGTGTCTCTTGATTTTCTTCACTAATACCCACGCCATGGTCCACGACTTCACACACGGCATTATCACCATCGATATATGTATTTACTTCAATAGAGAAGTTCTCATGACTGAATTTCATCGCATTTAGAATCAAGTTCCGGATGATGGTTTTACTCATATCAATGTCAGCCATCACATAGGAATCCGCTGTAGAAGAAAAAGAGAGCTTAATGTTATTAAGGTGTGCCATCGGTTTTAATATATCAACAACTCCTGATATAAGTTCAGGAAAATTAAATCTTTGTGTTACGATATTTAATTTCCCAAGTTGAGTTTTAGTCCATTTCAATAAGTTATCGAGTAGAGAAAAAAGCTCTTCTGCCGTTTGATCAGTTGATGTTAGCAATTCGCGCATATCCTCCCCAATTTGCTCTACACTTAGACATTCCACTAACATATTTAATGCCATTTTCATTGATCCAAGTGGTGAACGTAAATCATGAGCTATAACAGAATACAATCTATCTCTTCCTTGAATAACCTTTTGCAATTCTTCCGTTTGACGCATTATAATTCTTCTACTTCCCACAATTGATAATTGATGGGAAATGCGCGTTAATACTTCATCTGCATTAAATGGTTTGGAAACATAATCATTACCCCCATTTTTAAATCCTTCGACAATATTGCTCGGATCATTAAGAGCAGTTACAAATATAATTGGAATTTCCTTTGTTTCGGGGTTAGACTTTACTGTTTTTGCAACTTCAACCCCATTCATGTCAGGCATCATTACATCCAAAAGCACCAAATCGGGCTTTTCCGTGTTGATTTTATTTAGAGCTTCTACTCCACCAAAAGCTGTAAGTGTTTTGTATTGATTGTGTTTAAGCATGGCTTGAAGTAATATCACATTTGACATTATATCATCCACTATTAGTATTTTGTATTCAGAAGGAATAATTTCCATATATTATTAATAATTATTCTGTGTCTTAAAATAGTGTATTACCTCAGCCAGACCATCCTTTAATTTTATGGTTGGCATCCAATTAAGTTTTTCTTTAGCAAGAGTGATGTCCGGTTTTCTCTGTTTAGGGTCGTCGCTGGGTAGTGGATCATATATAATTTTAGATTTTGATCCGGTCATCTCAATTACTTGTTGTGCTAATTCAAGTATGGTAAATTCATCAGGATTCCCAATATTTACAGGACCAATGAAAGAATCTTCAGTGTTCATCATTTTTGTCATTCCCGATATGAGGTCATCGATATATTGAAAACTGCGAGTTTGATCCCCTTTTCCATACACTGTGATATCCTCCCCATTGAGAGCTTGCACAACAAAATTTGTTACTACACGCCCATCGTGAGCAAGCATTTTAGGGCCATAAGTGTTGAATATACGTATTATTTTAGCTCTAACTCCCTTTTGTCTATGAAAATCCATACAAAGAGTTTCGGAACACCTTTTTCCTTCGTCATAACAGGATCTTATGCCAATCGGATTCACATTTCCCCAATAATTTTCAACTTGTGGATGTACAGCAGGGTCTCCATATACTTCGCTTGTGGAAGCTTGAAGAATTTTAGCTCCTACCTGATTGGCTAATTCCAACATATTTAATGTTCCGACTACACATGTTTTGATTGTGCTTATGGCATCATGTTGATAGTATATTGGTGATGCAGGGCATGCAAGGTTATAAATTTCATCTACATCCCTAAAATAAGGAATAGCAACATCATGGTTTACCAACTCAAAATTAGGCATCTCTAAAAGATGCTTTACATTTTTTTCTGTTCCTGTGAAAAAATTGTCTAGACAGATTATATGATTACCCTCTTTTAATAGTCGTTCGCTTAGATGTGAACCGATGAATCCTGCACCTCCTGTTATAAGTATTTTTTTCATTACTTTAATAATCTGAAAGTATTAGTTTACAAAAATAGATTTTTTGCAAATAGAATGCAACATTTTAGAAAT
>CAZYEO010000198.1:0-3142 GCA_964646495.1 uncultured Muribaculaceae bacterium | reverse complement strand
CCCCGAGATTACACACATCCTTTCGGACACGGTAAAATAGAACTTATCTCTGCCTCTATAGAAGCTTTGATGATTCTTGCAGCAGGAGGAATTATTATTTATGAAGGAATTCGTCGTTTATTCGAACCACAACTCATCGACAAACTTGACGTAGGTATCCTTATTATTGCCGTAGCTGGCATTATTAACTGGATTATGGGATCCTATTGCATCAAGGTGGGTAAAAAATATGATTCTATTGCATTAATTGCAAGCGGACGACATCTTCATTCGGACGTTTATTCAACCATCGGACTCGTAGTAGGGTTGATCATCCTTTATATAACAAAGATTCCATGGATTGATAGTGCTCTCGCTATACTTTTTGGTGCGATCATCATGTACACGGGAATAGATATCCTTCGAAATACGACTGCCAATCTGATGGACAAAGTTGATGAAGATGTCTTGAGTACTATTTATAAATGCATCGTGTCTAATCGTGCGGAGGATTGGATTGATATTCACAACATGAAGGTGTTGAAATATGGGAGCTATTACTCTTTAGAATGCGACCTAACGCTACCCTGGTATTATACCATCCGCGAAGGCCATGAAGCATCAGTCAGATTAGCCCGGATCATAAAATCAGAATATCCGGATAAAATCCGAGTCAGTATCCACAACGACTCCTGTTTTCCTAAAAAAGATTGCAAGGGCTGTCTTTTGAGTTTTTGCCCAAAAAGAGAATTTCCTTTTGAGAAATCCACCCCACTAACATTCGAAAACATGGTAGAAAATGCTGATTCGCTTTGTTAATACAGCTGTTGAGTAATAATCACATTGTTATTTGGACATAAGTTACAGAAAGTTCCTTTTTATCCCATACCTTTAGCTGCTTAAAGAATTGATTTATGACAGACAAGATAGAAAGAGCTTCAGAGGCAGATATATTTGAACAAAACAATTTCGCTAGGCATGATTTTGGAGGATATTCACCTGCTGAAATGTGTGCTATCGTTTATGAACCGTTTCAAGAAAAATCTCCGATACAGCTAAAATCGCTACATGCGGACGATTATACAGCCATCCCGATTTTTAATATTGCTAAATATATTATCGAGTACATACATACCAATAAATATGTCTTATTAACCGAAAACGGAGAGTTTGAACCAGCTTTCGAAAAACAGATTCTTGAGCAGCGATTTTACCCTTTTTGTTTATTAGAAGATGCAGAAAACACAGAAGATGAGTTTCACGAGTATCAAATCATTACAATTGCACGTATTTTGTTGATTCTTGCCAAGATTACAAAGAAAAGAGGAGGAAAGCTAACTTTGACACCTCAAGGAGAGTTGCTCATGAATGATAATGAACGACTTCTAAGATCATTGCTCTATAAATTCGGTTACGATTACAACTGGGGCTATACCGATGATTTTCCAAACGGGGAAATCGGCAAATTCGGATATGGGTTCAGCATTTATATGCTTCATAGATACGGTGATACAAAAAGAGACGATTCTTTTTACATGACCAAATATTTCAATGCTTTTCCGGATTTATTGAGTGGTGCCCATACAAAAATGCCTTACCCGAGGACTGATGAGATAGAATCTTGCTATAGCAAACGTACTTTTAATCGTTTCATGAGCTTATTCGGATTGATCGAGATGGAGCCCGACACAGGTTTTGACATCAATAATATTGAAAAGAGTGAGTTGCTGGATAAGATGTTTTACTTCATTCCCCATACAATTTTCCGCGATTGAGATTTATTGCAAACAACTTTCCCATTCAGTGTGTTTAAAGGATACAAGCAATTAAATTACACATCAAAATTATGAATGCGAAACTAACGTATCTGTTTTTGGGCGCTGCTATGCTCGCCTCTTGTAGTGGTAATAGTAAAAAAGAGGAAAGTCCCGCTACCGCTCCCACTCCTACTCAGTCAACAGTTGCCAATCCATCGGATAACAAAGCGGCTAATGTAGAAATCCTATCAATGAACAATATTGTTTTTGAGATATCAACCAATGGCGACATCCTCACGATTCAACCACAAGGATTAAGTGTCGACAACCAAAAGGTAACGAAAGATATTAAAGGGTATTCAGTTGAAGGTGCAGAAATAGGCGACCTAAATGGCGATAACTACCCCGATTTGTTCGTTTATCTTGAATCTGACACAGATGAAGATTATGGTAAGGTGATTGGCTATTCGGTAAACAACGGAAAATCGATGAGCGAAATATACATGCCGGAATTATCCGATAACCAGGAAGCCAGCAAAGGATATATGGGACATGACCGATTTGCCATTGTTGACTCCTCGTTGGTTCGGACATTCCCCATCTGCGAAGGCATTGAAAAGAAAGATTCGGGTAAAAACAGAAAAATCATCTATCGTTTAGAAGAGGGCGAAGCAAGTCGTCAACTAGCCATCCGTGCCATCGAAGAAGATTGAAAAAGTTCATAGCTAAAAACAAAAGAAACGAGGCTCTGCAAATGATTTGCAAAGCCTCGTTTCTTTTGTCTTTAGCACTTATCATCGATCTACCCAACAATCTTATGGATTTGTAAATCCGTAAACATCAGATCTACTTCGCAATAACAACTGATAGGAGTTGAAATAAGATAGTATACCTATTACATTTCCTTTTCCAGCAGGAAGCGTATCAGTAGCAAAATCACTAAAATTACTATTACGAACCGCTAATTTATTTCCATCAGCATCGACGATATAACGTGTAGCGGAAGATGAAGCATTCGCAAAAGTAAGCGTTCCTCCCCCTTCAAATGTCACGTCCTTGAATTCCACCAGTTGACTCTGATATTGCATCAGCCCGGCGTTTGTTGTAGGAAGAGAAGCTATCGTTACTTGCAGGGTATCGAAATTATTCCCGGGCAGACCATTCAATTGTGTAGCTTTTTCAAATGCAGCTAAAGGCATGAATGTTGTTTCTTGTTTTCCGCCCGAAGCCGGATAACCCATTTGCTGAAGTTTAGCATATTTTCCAATGTATAAACCGGTACAATTAATTACCAATTCTTGACCGACCCTATAATTGGTATATAGTCCAGAAGAATTGATGGCAATCGTCAATGCCGCCGTCGCATCCTGAATGATTAGGTTCTTATAAATATTACCACTTACATC
>CAZYEO010000197.1:0-3194 GCA_964646495.1 uncultured Muribaculaceae bacterium | reverse complement strand
TAATATTTCTGAAGCAAAAAACAAGGAATAATCTATTTTGATATATTTATATAGTTAATCCTTCTTTATTTATTAATGCATGTTGCACTTTAAATACTTCAAAAGGTTAATAATATATTTACTTGAAATAAGATGATGAAATATATAAAATACGAGGCGATTTCAAAAATGAAAAATCAGAGCCTCGTATTTATGTGGTTAAGAATAAGAAGAATAGAGTTTATATATTTTAAGATATATCTATTCCCATAATATTAATCCAAGTTTTCCTTTTCTTTGGCTGGATTTCTGTACATTACCTTATTCTCGGTATATTCCTGTGCTGCTATTAATGTAGCTTTAGGCAGCTTTTCGTAGTAACGAGAAATTTCAATTTGTTCGCGATTTTCGGATATTTCTTCGAGGCTATCGTTCATTGATGCAAACTCTTGAAGTTTCTTTTCCAAATCATGTTTCATTTCTACAGCGATTTGGTTAGCGCGTTTTGAAATTATACAGACTGTTTCGTAAACATTACCGGTATCCTCTGACAATTTAATCATGTCGCGAGTAACAGTGTTAAGCGGTGCATTTGTCTTCTTGTAGTCCATTTTTCGAAATTTATAATTATGTTGATTTTTAATTTATATCTTATTGTTGTTGAAAATCTGTTATTCTTTCACATGACGTGAAGCAATTTTAAATATATTATCTGCTTCTTTGCGTGTTTCGCTGTCAGGATAATCATTAATAAATGAGTAATACTCATCTATAACATCTCTGAAGCGCTCCTCTTTCTTTTCGTTTACACTTTGAAGTGCTTCTTGATAACGGGATTTCAATATGAGTAGTTCAAGTTGTTCTTTATATTTGCTATATGGATAATCTTTGATTGCATTCTTTGCAACGATCACTGATGATTCGTAATTATTGCCCATATAGTTGCCTAAATTATAGTACAATTGTGCATTTTGTAATTCTTTTAGTACCAATTTATCTTGTAATTCAAATATTGCGTTTTGTGCAATTGTTGCTTTATCACTCTTGGGGAAATAATCGAGAAATCCTTGCAGCTCTTCAATAGCTTTATAGGTTCCTGTTTGGTCAAGCTGAGCTTCTGGGGAATCCAAATAGTAACCGTATCCGGAATAATAGCGTGCAAGTTCGGTGTATTGTCCTTTCGGATATCGGCTATAGTATGTTTTGAAATAAGCTCCTGAACTTTGGAAGTCCTTGTTTTCGTAGTGGCTTAAACCTAAAAGATAAAGAGACTCTTCGGCTTTAGGTGTTCCTTTGAATATTGTGATAAGGTCTGTTAGTATAGTACTTGCTTGTACATACTTTTTCTTTTCAAAAGCCTGTTTCGCATATTCATATTTATAATTATAGTCATTGCTTTTGAGAACTTTGTTGTATTCTCCACAAGAACACAAAAATAGAGCTGACAAAAGGATTAATGATATTTTTCGCATATTTGCATTTTCAGTTTATAGACTGCAAATTTACTCAATTACTTAAATATAGCCAACTCTTTGATGTAAATAATGCTTCAATCGGTGCAAGTAACCTTTGAATAGGTGTATTTTGACGACTAATAGCATTAAAATATGCTAATGTAAGATTGCTATTATAGCATATCAGGGTTTTTCAATATTATTTATGATTGCATTACATGGTATCCATGCCCAAAATAATGAACCTAAGCCATTTTGTGATTCTACATTTATTTTACCTGATTGAGCATCAACAATAGCTTTACAAATAGCCATTCCTAAACCAGATCCTTGTGCAAAGTCATTAAGTTTATGAAAACGAGCGAAAACCTTTTCTACGAGTTCCGGAGATATGCCTATTCCTGTGTCTTGACAATATATTTTTATCCCACCTTCCATATATTCATATCCGATTGTTATGCTTCCTTTTGATGTAAATTTAAAAGCATTTGTTACGAAGTTTGTAATGAGCTGTGTCATTCTATTTTCATCAAGCTCCACTATGCAGCTATCATATGGGGTGATGCATCTGAAGTCAATCTCATCATCTGAATATCTTTGACACAATGATGAATAAATGCTATTGAATTTGGCTGTTACATCAAATGTAGAAGGGCGTAAATCGATCATTCCTGCTTCTATTTTAGATAAATCGAGGATATCATTTATAAGCCGAAGCAATAACTCATTATTAGTGCTGATAATATTCCAATACTGTTCTCTTTCTTCAATATCTTCAGTGTCTTTAATTAATTCGGAAAATCCAACAATCGCATTCAAGGGAGTTCGTATTTCATGGCTCATATTAGCTAAAAATGCCGATTTGAGTTTATCTGATTTAATAGCCTCTTCTTTAGCAATATATAGTTCTTCTTTTTGCCTTTCCAAAATACTTTGCTGAGCTTCAAGAATTTTATTTACTTTTTTATTCTTTACGTATAAAATAAAAATGAATATCACAATTACAGCAATGGTTGAACCACCAAACATAATGTATTGCTCCAAACGATGGAGTTTTGTAGTGGCTTCACTGATTATTTCGCTATCAGGAGGTAGCTGAAATGGGCTTACTCCATATTTAACCATCATTTCTTTGCTGAATACAAATTTATTCTGAGATAAAGCAAAGCTATCATATTTTGTATCATTTATAATTTTATCAATCATGGTGTTTATATTAGCATCATAAGCGGGGAAATAACCTCCGATAGCTATTGTGCCAAACCCAACACCGGCAACAGTAAAAACAGGTAAATTAAAATCTTCCGGGAATAGGGTATTGATTGAACTTTGTAAAAAAAATGTACCATCTTTTGATACTCTCCATGTTCCGATAAGCACTGCTGTGTTCTCCGGAAGACGATTGATTTGATCTTTAATCTGATTTATATCACTGACTCTTCCATCGATCAATGTGAGTCCCATATCAGGATAATCATTCTGCATAGTTTTTCTTACAAGTGCTTGTAATGAAACTCCTCCATAAGTATTGTCGGATATAAATGCTATATTGTTTATACTGGGATAGAGTGAGCGTATAAGATTAATATTGCCTGCAATATCGTATGTATTTGCAGTACCACCTACGGTTTTGAATCGATCACGAGCTGTATCTATTGTATTTATGCTTTCGGGTAGCCAATATGAATTTTCAGTTGTAGTATCATTCAAATCACAAAAAGTAATTAATTTAGCCCCAAATCGTGGTATTAACTCAACTTC
>CAZYEO010000196.1:0-3196 GCA_964646495.1 uncultured Muribaculaceae bacterium | reverse complement strand
ATTATATGAGGATATTATATTATCTCCTTTATTGATGATAATGATAGTTTCATTAGTATCATAATCATAAGGTATTTATTATATATGATATTAGATTTAAATTAAGAAGGTTACATTCTTTCGAACGTAGCCTAAACTTAATAATTTGTTTTTTATTCTTTATAAAAGTATGAGCAGGACACTCGGATCTTGTAACTCAATTCAAATATTCACCCTTATCGGATGTTATCTTTAAATCTATATTGCAACTAGCTACTTTATTGCCTTGGTTTTTTGCAATCACTTCTATTTGTGGATAATCGGGAGCGTACCCCACCCAATCATTGTTTTGCTTAATCACAAATGAGATATTCCCCGCTCTCAAAGCGGGGAACACTAGTGAAAGAAGTACCAATGTAAAAACTAATCTTTTCATACCTTTTTATAAAATAAAAGCAACTATATTTTATTTAGAAAGTCGGTATAAAATTACATCTTGAGCTGGGATTGTTACTATACGGGATTTTTCAGTATTACCCTCATTCTTACCAGTCCATAGATTTTTTATATTATATTTTTTAACCCCCAAATCGGTTCCTTTTTGAGTTAATTGATCGGTGAAATTATAATCACTCCAATTAATTGTATAATTAAGAGGTTCGAGGCTTCTATTTAAGATACACATAGCCCAATCTCCATTAGATAACGGCTTGAACCAAAACTCCAATCCATTTTCTTTTTTAAATCTCAAGGCTTGAATCCCAAGAGAATCTTGGTCAAGAGCAATAACTTCTTTATTCAAAACAATAGCTTTGGTTTCTGCGCTCATGTTTCTAATATCATTGCCTAAAATTAAAGGAGCTGAAAGCATACACCACATTGTAAAATGCGCTCTATCTTGATTTACCGGCATTCCGTTACCAACTTCAAGCATATCGGGGTCATTCCAATGTCCGGGACCTGAATATTGACGTAAAGGCTCGGTTTTATCCAATATTTGAAGCACCCCTAGAGTTTTAAATCCTCCATATTCTTTTTCAGAATCAAAACCATTATGAATATCACCTGTAGTTCTCCACATGTGACTTACATCCTTAGCCCATTCCCAAGGATTGCTTGTACCCCATTCACACATACTAAAAAGGATAGGACGACCAGCTTGACGAAGGGCATCTCTCATTAATGTATATGCACTCTTCGGATTTACATTCTCGGTAAAACACCAATCATACTTAAGAAAATCTACACCCCAATTGGCATAAACTCTTGCATCTTGATATTCATGACCTTGACTTCCGGGATAACCTCCACAAGTTTTGCATCCGGCATCGCTATATATGCCGAATTTTAATCCCTTATTGTGGATATAATCTCCAAGCTCCTTCATCCCTTTTGGAAATTTCTTAGAATCTGCTGTAATAAATCCATTTTCATCACGAGGTCCATGCCAAGTATCATCAATATTTAAATATACATATCCAGCATCAGCCAAACCCGAGGACACCATAGCATCAGCAATTTCCTTGATGGTATTCTCGTCTATATTGCTTGAAAATTTATTCCAACTATTCCATCCCATTGGTGGAGTTTGAGCCAACCCTTCCCATTTTTGGGCATTTATATTAGGTACTGTTAATAATGCGATTGCCACAAAAGCTGTTATTATTTTTTTCATTTTTTATTATATATGATTAAGTTCGTCATTTTTTTTATAATTCCAATAGTAGAAGCATCTGTCAAGAAAACTGAGTTCAATCCCTGTTCCTCTTGAGCAGGATCACCTGTATAATCATCTCCAGATTGCCATATTTTGTGCTTAGGCACAGCAAAGCCACCCCAACCCCAAAAATTACAACCTGCAATCATTCCACTATCATTAATTATAGAGAATACGTATTTATAATACATATCACGACCTATAGTAGGAGTGTTCATGTCATATTGCATATTATCGCGCGGATATCCAAATTCCTCAAGAACCAAAGGTTTCCCCTTTTGCTTGCTCAACGAATAGTGTCTAGAAATATATTTATGAGTATTCTCGCAAGCTACATCGATTCCGCTGACAGTAGTTTCAGGAGTAATCCAACTCCAATTATATGGCCAAATATGAATATTAGCGTAATCTATCTCGGTAAAAGAATGTATCTTATCCCATAGTTCGATATCTTCTTCACAGCCATGTTTTCCTTCACTCCCGGTAGACACCAGATGGTTTGAATCTATTAATTTTATAATTTTAGCTGTTTCATGTATCCATTGAGCAAATGCGTCTTTATTATCTTCGCTGAAAGCACGAGGTTCGTTTGCTATTTGCCACGACATTATAGCAGGAGAATCTTTATATGGCTTCCCATTAATCGAATTAATTCGAGATACGATGTTGCGAACATGATTATACGACATTTCCTTGGCAGAATCGCACATTGCAAACTTCTTTACATATTCCATATATGCAGGCCAACCATCAACACTCGGAATAGGAGCCTTTCCTTCTCCAGCCCATTCAAGATAAGTAGAAAATCCTCCACTCCATTCCCATGCATTATTTAAATAAAGAACTGCCTTCATGTGGCGTTTTTCAAGTTCCAAAAGAAGATAATCAAGCCCTTCTAGTATTGTATCATTATAGACTCCTGGCTTTATTTGTAGTGTGGGTTCTATATGAGATGCCAATCCCTCTTTTCCATCACCACCAACAAGGATTCTTAAATTGTTTATTCCTATTTCTTGCATCTTATCGAGTTCTTTAGCTAAACGCACTCGATCGCCTCCTCTTCCCTGAGAAGCAAGAATCGGACCATACCAAAAATTGGTACCTATATATCTATATGATTTATCCTTTATATAGAATTCGCCATTTTCGACCCTTACATACTGGTCAGATTTAATATTGGTCTTTCCAAAAGAACACAAGGGAATTACTATTAGAATTAAAAGAATTAAGGGTTTATTTAAAAGCATTGGTTAACAAGGTTAATAAATTATATGCCAAAATTATATAATTAATCTAAGATTGAATAATATTGATTTATCAAGTTTTTATACTTTTCTGCTTTCTGATGTTTAATCATTCCAAGTATCAGTTCGGAATGGAATTAAAGGGAGTCCCATTAAGTTGTGAACCTTCCCTATAACGAAATTTCTAAAACAATATCTTACTGCTTTTATCTCGTCAACTTTGTCGCAACTAATTTTAATATTACGTGTTTCGTAT
>CAZYEO010000195.1:1571-3233 GCA_964646495.1 uncultured Muribaculaceae bacterium | reverse complement strand
AAAAATGGTACTTTTGATATATCTAATGCTACATCTTTTGAGAAGGTTTGTAATGGATATAATACTCCGAAGTTAATAAATTTATTATTAAACACAGTTATTGGTTTGCTTCCGGATGTATGAGCAAGCACGGCATTTTCATTACTGATATTTAATCCTGTAATTATAGATTCAATAGCATCATCTTTGATTGAAATGATATATAAATCTGCATCAGGACAAATATCTGATAGTTTATCAGTATAATTTTGACAACTAATAGTGGTTGCAAGATTTTTCGCATTGGCACAAGAATAGCTGTATATCTGAACGATATCCATATGTGAAGAAAATGATTGAGCTAAATGAGTAGCCACATTTCCGGCACCGATTATTACTGTTTTAATCCTATGCTCCATTATTTCGGAATATGTACTTTTTCCCATTTCAATTTATCAAGATCGAATGGTTTGCGTTCTTCATCCTTATGACCGATGGTTATAACACATAATATCTGCTGTTCATCTGGGATATCCACAATACCTTTTATATATTCATCGGAGGTAATACCATCCTTAGTGAATCGCCCTCGTATTTGCACCCAGCAACTACCCAATCCGAGTGCTTCTACTTGAAGTTGGATAAATGCTGCGGCAATCGATGCATCTTCGATCCAAGTGTCGGTAATAGCTGGACTCGCAGTTACTATAATAGATAATACACTATTGGCAATAGGAGTTGCGCCAAAATCACGGCAATCACTCATTTTGCGCAATATTTCCTTGTTTTCAATAAGGATAAATTCCCATGGCATACTACGTTTCGACGATGGAGCCATTAGCGCCGCTTCCACAATGAGTTTTACATCTTCGGGTGATATTTGTTCATCAGTATATTTTCTG
The DNA here is from genome assembly GCA_964646495.1 of uncultured Muribaculaceae bacterium. GTDB lineage: Bacteria > Bacteroidota > Bacteroidia > Bacteroidales > Muribaculaceae > HGM05232. The sequence continues at coordinate 2,352 of CAZYEO010000195.1, read as the reverse complement.
ATGCTATGTCTTTTAATTAATAAATCATGAAATGTTTCCATAATAACCGGATTTGAATTATATAGTAGATTCATTGATATACCTTATGGGTGGTTCATCAAGTCATATGCAAAGATAATTCTAATTACGATATTTTACTACCGGTTATGAGGTTTATTATTTTAGAGATTTGGGTAATTGAATGGCATTGAAATTGTAATTATCAGGGATAAAAATGGTTACATTCCATGCAGGAGTGCCATTCGGATCGCAAACACTTCCATATTCAAGTACAATCTTATTATGGTTATTCTCATTGAGAATCTGAATGGTTTGAGTTACAATTCTTAATCCGGTACCAGTGCTCCCCGATGATATTGATTTACATTCATTACCATTATTTCTGATTGTTATCATTATTCCATTTTCATTTCTCGATATATTCAAGCGAAGGTACTTATCACCACAGAAACCTCTTAATCCGTGTTTTACTGCATTTTCAACAAATATTTCAATCATCATCGAGGGAATAAAAAGAGTATCGATATTTACGTTTTTATCCACTGAATAATCAAATGTGAAATTATCTCCTAAAGCATCCTTTTCTGTATCGAGATATGCATCTATAAAATCAATCTCTTCTTTGAATGATATAATATATCTGTCGCAAACCTCAAGATTCATTCGCAATAATTTAACCAATCTGCTATTTGCCTGTTCACGATTTAGGACATTAAAGAAAAAGTGTGGAGAAATTCGGTTTCTCATATTTTCCATACGCAAGGAATATAAAGAATTTCGC
>CAZYEO010000195.1:224-1561 GCA_964646495.1 uncultured Muribaculaceae bacterium | reverse complement strand
TGAGATTTTACGTTTATATCTATAGGCGAAAGATACTACTATAATCAATATTATTGCAATAAAGGAGAATATATATAGAGTGGTATGAAGTTCCTTTACTTCTTCTTCCTTTTGAGTAATCTGCAAATTATTGTGGAGTAGGGTAGTATCCTGTTTGTAACGATATTCTAATTCTGATATTTGATTTCGTGTTTGTTGGTTTTTTAATGAGTCATCATATTTGGTGGCTTGCATTAAATATTCATAAGCCTTTCTATATTCACCTTTATGAGCATAGAATGATTGAAGACGTTTGAAATGTAGGAGTAGATACTTCGGAGATAATATTGTAGTATCAATATTCATTGATAAGTAAGTATTTGCTTCTTTAAAGTCTTTTTTGTGAAGAGCCAATTCCCCCAAGATACTATTGAGATAAAAACTTCTGGCATAATCTATCATATTTTGTTCCTTAAATATCCTTTTAGCTTCATTCAGATAATATTGTGCCGAATCTAAATTATTACTCAGCATAAATACTTCTCCCAGATTAGCATCTGCGATGGCTTTTGATTCGGGTTGCTCCATCTTTAATGCGCTATATCTTGCCATTCTAAATATTGAAATAGCTTGAGGATATGATTTTTGGAAATAGAGATGGTTACCATATGTATTATAAAAAATGAATTTGTCGTTCATTATCATATCTTTCACATGCGGAGAAGCAAGCTCAAAATATTTTTGAGCTTCAGTATAGTTGCCTAATTGGGAGTATAAACTCCCCAGTCCGATGTATATGGGTAATTTTGACGATTTTAAATTAAGTGAATCACACATATATAGTGCATTGCGATATGTGCCTGCACTCTCTCCTATGCTTCCTATTTGTCCATATAGGTCTGCAAGGTTGATACTCACATCTATTGAACGTTCCCATTGCTTAATTTCTTTCATTATCTGCAATGAATTTTTGAAATATTCTATAGCTGAATCATTTTGATTCCTCATTCTTAAAATCACTGCTTTATGGTTGCAATAAAGTCCATTTAGTAATTTTGCTTCGGGATGCCTTTTACAATAATTACTCACCGAGTCGTGTATTCGATCCAATGATTTTTCATCCCCTTGCATTATGCGTGCAAATGCACGAAACAACTCCAACTGGTAGTAATTTGCACTATCAGAAAGGCGTTTTTGCATTTCAATAAATTTCTTTTCAGTATCTGAGGGGTTTATATAGATACTATCATTGTTTGATTTTATTAAATTTTCAACCTCATTATTTTCGGTACTTGATATTTCCTTTTTGTTGCATGAAGGAAATAATAATGAGATAATCCCCAAAAAAAATATTAATG
>CAZYEO010000195.1:0-214 GCA_964646495.1 uncultured Muribaculaceae bacterium | reverse complement strand
ACCAACCTATAAATATTTTAATTGAAAAAATGTTTAGATACATGTAAATTGTGATTGGATTTCTTTTCTATAACTACGACCCAGAAGTACCTCATCCTCATTAAATGGCGGAAATAATATAAGATTTGAATTTCCAATGAGCATTAAATTTTCGATGTTTACAATAAACGATTGATGACATTGTGCAAATTTGTTACTAAAATCCAATATTGTC
>CAZYEO010000194.1:0-3238 GCA_964646495.1 uncultured Muribaculaceae bacterium | reverse complement strand
TGTGCAGCTACATATGACAATGCTATAATACTACCATTATCACTAATTGCGTTCAATTTTTTCGCAGATTGTATCATTTTATGGAATGACACAGCCGATATATCAAGAGTTTTATCAAGCAAATCATAATCAAGATCATCATAAAGACGTTTCTTGCGAACATTTGGCGACATTCCTATAGAGTGAAGTACGAAATCTATCTTACCTCCAAGTATTTCCATTGATTTTGAAAAAACCATTTCGAGATCCTCTACATTTGTAGCATCAGCCGGTATGATTTCTGCATTAATTTTTTTGCCTAATTCTGAAATTTCTCCCATCCTCACAGCCACCGGAGTGTTTGTAAGAGTGATCATCGCACCTTCTTCCACTGCTCTTTCAGCAACTTTCCATGCAATGCTCATTTCATTCAAGGCACCGAAAATGATACCTCGTTTTCCTTTTAGAAGATTGTAACTCATTATTTATTATTTTAATTTAAATAAACGATGCTATGATATTCAATCGAAACTATTCAAAATGAACTTTTAAAATAACACCGAGATTAAAAAATTATTGCACACAAATTAAAATGTTGTGCATAGCGGCTGCAAAGATACTCAATTTTTCCGATTTCAAAACAATAATTCATTTTTCCATATTTTGAACTAAATAATATACTATTTAATCGCGCATAACTTATCTTATTTTTTACACTATTATACGCAATCGATTATTTTTCCGTTATTGATAATGGGGAAAACAACATATAAACCTTTTCCCAGACATTATATCAAGCAAAAAATGAGATTAATATCATATTTTACATTTACTTTAATATTCATCTTCTGCACATTTTCAGCATATGCAGATGTGAAAATAACCGGAAAGGTGGTTGATGCAGAAGACCAACCAATTGAATTTGCAACCGTGCGAGTAGCTGGCACAGCTATTGGGGTAACTACGTCCCTGCAAGGTGATTATTCAATAAATATTGCAGAGCAAGACACTGTTAATATATTATTTAATTGCATCGGATACAAAGAATTAAAACGCCAATTAATAGCACCAAAAGGTAATATTGTACTAAATGTAAAGCTATATAAAACGGTGCTTGAGCTTGACGAGCTACAAGTTACTGAGTTCAAAAAGCAAACAAACCAGATGCAAACTCTTGATACAAAATCTTTCAAACTTTCGCCGGATGTTAGCGGTGGTAGTATTGAATCTTTGATTTCTACAATGGCAGGAGTGAGTAGTAAAAATGAAATGAGCTCTCAATATATGGTGCGTGGGGGTTCGTATGACGAAAACAGCGTATATATAAATGGCATTGAAGTTTACCGTCCGCAGCTTATAAGCTCGGGACAACAGGAGGGGTTAAGTATCATAAACCCTGATATGGTAAACAGTGTGAATTTCTCTACAGGCGGTTTCACTGCTGAATATGGTGATAAAATGTCGTCTGTTTTGGATATTTCATATCGGGAACCTGAAAAGTTTGAAGGGGCTCTCGCCTTGAGTCTTATGGGTGGAAGTTTAACAATTGGTCAAAATTCAGGTAAATTTTCGCAGATGCATGGAATCCGATATAAACGTAATTCATCACTTCTGGGATCGCTTGAAAACAAAGGTGAATATGATCCTCAATTCTTTGATTACCAAACCAATCTTATATATAAACCAACAGAGAGATTAAATATATCATTCCTCGGAAATATCTCTTTGAATAATTACAATTTCACACCTACTACACGCGAAACAAGTTTCGGTACAGCAACAAATGCCAAGCAATTTAAAGTATATTTTGATGGACATGAAAAGGATAAATTTGAAACGTATTTTGGAGCACTTTCTCTAAATTACCGATTATCTAAATCAACCGATTTCTCATTTTTGACATCGGGATACCTCACAAATGAACTTGTGGCATACGATATTTCAGGAGAATATTGGCTCGACCAAGCCGGAACAAACGACTCTGATAACAGCATCGGAGGTGAACTCGGTGTTGGAAAATACCATGAACATGCTCGAAATAGGCTAAAGGCAACAGTTTTCAATATAGGATTGAGAGGAAATACATCAATAAACTACAATAATATATCCTACGGATTATCCTTCCAGCGCGAAAATATTCATGACCGTCAGCGAGAATGGGAATTGCGTGATTCCGCAGGATATTCCCTACCTAATATTGGTGAGGGGGTTAATGTTATATATAATTTGACATCAAAAAATAATCTTTCATCTACTCGCCTTGCTGCATTTGTACAGGATAGCTATAAATTGTGGAGTAGCGCAGGGCTATTCACGTTCAATGGAGGCATAAGATTATCATATTGGGATTTCAATAAAGAATTTTTATTTAGCCCACGATTAAGTGTTGGATTTATACCTGCAGCCAATGAAAAATTTTCATTGCGATTTGCTACAGGAATGTATTACCAATCACCTTTTTATAAAGAATATAGAGAAGAGGTAGTTGATGAGCTTGGGAATGCATACATTCATCTCAACAAAGATATTAAGTCGCAACGGAGTGTCCAAGTTATACTTGGTGGTGACTATACTTTCCGCACAATGAACCGTCCTTTTAAACTCACGGCAGAATTATACTATAAGAATTTATCAAACCTTATTCCATACGAAATCGACAATCTTAAGATTGTATATTCCGGACGCAACCAATCAAAAGGTTATATTGCCGGAGTTGATTTCAAATTTTTCGGACAATTTGTTCCTGGGTCAGACTCATGGGTTAGTTTTTCGCTTATGAAAACTCAAGAAGACATTAATGGCAAGAAAGTGCCTCGTCCTACAGACCAACGCTATAGCTTTGCAATGTACTTTCAGGACTATTTTCCAAAGTTTCCCAAAATTAAATTCAACCTACGTGCCATATTTTCAGATGGACTACCAACTACCGCTCCTCGCTCTACACGCGATATTGCATACTTTCGCACTCCAGCATATAAACGTGTAGATATCGGAGCATCCTACCAACTTTTGGGCGAACCAAAATCTGGAATCAGAGAATATAATTTTTGGCGGCACTTCAAAAGTATTTGGCTTGGGGTAGATGTTTTCAATTTATTCGATATATCCAACGTGAGCAGTTATTATTGGGTTACAGATGTAAATACGATTCAGTATGCAGTTCCCAATTATTTAACTCGTCGTCAGATAAATGTAAGATTATCTATCAATTTCTAAACTTCTTCTATTCTTGATAATGATGCTATGGGTATATTTAAAT
>CAZYEO010000193.1:0-3259 GCA_964646495.1 uncultured Muribaculaceae bacterium | reverse complement strand
ATGGTTACATCTTTCGACAAAGTTCATAGTTGTGATCCTTTTCAATTATTTATATAGTACAAACATACGAGTTTTTATTAATAACGGCAAATAATGCAGATAAAAGCGATAATAAATGTGAGTGTAATTTGTGCAGGATTGTGTTTTATCTTATGTGGATTGTTGGGTTTTAGGTAGATTTTGCTATTGTATTTTTTTATTGTTTATACAATGAGGTGCAGAACATGATATTTTATGTCTGCACCTCAATAATGTTATTTTAATGGTATCTGTGTTATATCACTACCTTTTGGCTTGCAATGCCTTTGTTGGTATTAACTGTTACGATATATATTCCTTTGCTTATATCTTTTGCCGATATTGCTGCTTGTCTCTCATTATCACAGATTTTCTTTTTCACTAATTCGCCTGATGGGGCTACAATCTCGATAGCTTGGCACAAAGCATCTGCGGAGCTAACCATGATTACGCCATCAACTACTCTGATTGCTACATTTACATCGGATTTAACCACACTCACACCACCTGAGCAATTATCACGTCCATCATAAAAAGGTGATTTATACACTATCTCGCCGTTTTCACGAATATAGTTGAGTGAAATGTGCCAATGCCATCCTCCTGTTGGTTCTGATTGAAGTGGATACAACAAATCGTAAGTATGATACCCAACATATCCCACGCCTTCTATTAAACTGTAGTATTCGGTTACATACTCATTGCGTAGCTTTCCTCCTATTTCCACGTTCTTTACTTCGGTTATTACTTCGTGTTTGTAATCATGATGAATGATGTAATCGCCGGCTTTTACATTAAAATCATATACCATTTCTTCTTTAAAGATTCCATAACCCGGGAAGATGTCATATTTGTCAAAACTCGCAGGGAGCACATATACTTTTTTATTCTCTTCACGTAAATATGCAATCAAGTGTGCACATTCTTCATTATATTCACACCCTCTATACCGATAAGCCTGATAGTATTCTTTATAATTTATTGTGATCTTCCCAATTAGTTTTACACGATAATACTCTTCTTTCATTTCAGATCCAAACCCAGCTGAGGTAGCGTTATAATTCCATTCCACGCCTTCGCGCAATAATGGTACATATTCATATTCTGCCGCTTTAATACTAAAGCAACTAATCAACATCACTACGATAAGTAAAATTTTTTTCATAATGGTTTATTTTAAGATGGTTATACTTAATTTAGCACCCTTTTCGGTAACGAAATTGTGATTCGTCTTTACACTTTTAGCGTTGATTGATAAAACTCCATTGCTTTTTATCAATCCACCATTAATTGTGGCGATCCCTTTACACTTAATTGTTACATTTCCACCCGATTTTATTATAAATCCGGAATCAATAACAATATCACCGGAAGATTCTATTGTCAAATCACCATCATTATCTACAATGTAATCACCAGAAGCACGTGAAGTATCTACATTATTACCAATAAACACATTCCCTGTAAGTAGATATAAAGAAGTGTTTAGAGTTTCACGTTGCATATATAAAGGTAAAAAATAAGGTATAAAATTATGCTTATATACCATTATTGGTCTATTTGGCGAAATATATGGACTTAAGTTATGAGTCTGTGATTGAGCTATGTTGACAATTGGAGTCCCATCTTCAGAAAGCCCGACAATTTTTGATCCTATTATGTCTCCTACTATAAACGAATTCCCATTAGTTACATTTATATTTGTATATTTAATTGGTGTATCTGTCCACATTTCAAATTCAGGCTCTCCAATTAAATGATGCGTATTTATTAACCATTCGTAATCTGAAACCCAGCAAAATTCTGTAGTTTTAGAAAGAGCTTCTGCAACACCAATGTTAAAATTTCCGCCAATTATACTCTCGACAAAAATCTTTTCCATTATGGCAGAAGTTTTGAGTAAGCCGGATCGAGCATTCCCTAAGAATGCAGGTCCACCATATAATCCACCAACAGTAAAGGATGCACCAAAATTATACTCTACATCATAAGTCGTATCTTTATCTACAAATATGTCAAATGGAGCCATGCAACAACTTATCGAATAAGCTATTGCAGGATGATTGAAATTAGTAAGATTATTAAGCCCATTTCCTGCTTCATCAGCCACATGAAATCTTACTTCATCAAATGAAGAAATACCATAAAGCCCCCACCCATGATTATAATTAGACTTAACAACTAACTCCGTGGGGTTTCCATGCCCATGCCAACTAAAAAAGCCATATCTATTATTCATCTCTTGAATAACTTGTTGTCCCGTAGGAAAATCTGGTGACGGATGATTATGAGAAGGCCTTTCAGCGAAAATAATTTGATCTGTAAAAACTGATGAAAATGCAGTAGAAATACTGTTTGCTTCTTTATGGAACATACATTCGTCCGCCTGAGTATAGAATGCTTTCTTTAGATATGAATAATCCCCGTTTCCGGGATTTAATTCATATCGTATCAATTTCTCAGTATAGTTCTCGATGTCTATTTGCTTAGTGCACAATAAGCGTCCTACAAAAATTTCGGGCATATAGTCAAGGATTGGGTTTGTACTCCAAATTCCGTTAAAATCGCTGAAATAAAGATCTGTTGGTGTAGTATCCCCATAACTGGTAAAGTATTTGACAGGTAGAATACTACTATTTCCTCCAAATAACACATATTTAATTTGACTGAGGTAATATAGATTTCTTAAAAATTCTCTAAGTTTACCGGCATCATCATTAATCTCAGAAACCGTATCTCCATTTCCGACCGAAGAATGGACTAAAATATCTTCTATGCAGAATAATTTTACGTTATATCCTTTTTGTTGTTTCCAAGCTATCAGTCTGTTAAATGCAGGAGCAAGTTCTCTATTCGTTATAATAACATAATCAATAGGTTCATCCCAAGGATCATTAGTAAAAAATACAGGAGGAGCAAAGTTGTCAACCTGTTCGGGATTTACAACCATTCCCTTAGCAAGACTTCTATCTACAGGATTAATACGGCTTATTGCCGACATTGTAGGCTGAGTAGAAGAAGAACCGTTGTTACCTACTGTGCTATATGTGAGAGTGACATTTATTGAAGTATTGATAGTAACTTGCAAATTAGTCCCTAAATAGCTTATTGGACACACGCTAACAGTAATTATATGATTATCTCCCTCAAGAAACCCCTCATTTACAACAGAAACGATATTTAAAGGATAGCTACTATTATATGCCTCATCATTGGGCGGAGTGAAAATAGTATTATTATC
>CAZYEO010000192.1:0-3276 GCA_964646495.1 uncultured Muribaculaceae bacterium | reverse complement strand
GTTAAACAGAATAAAACATGAGAAATATATATAGGTTAATACTCTTGCTAATATTTGGATTATTGTTTTCATTTTATAGCCAATCGCAAGAAATAAATAGAATAGACATCAAGGGAGTTAATTTTAATATCGAGACCTTTGATAAGGTAAGGTGTGATAATTTTGAAAATATGTTTAAAGAAGCTATTGATAGCGTTTCTATCACAGATCCGATAGAAATTTCAAAATTTTCCAAGATAATTAATAATTTGGGCAACCCTCTGCGTGCCCCTGAAGCAAGAGCCCCATTAGATGTGAGAGTGAAAATTGAAATAAGATATGATAATGGAGAACGTAAATATATTTGCATGGATAGATTCCTTATTTCAAAATCAGATGAATTATATTCGCTCAATAGATATATGATATGGTTTTTGGTAGACCATTTGCCTGATATCGTTTTTGAAATGTGGTAATGATTTTACGAGTAATTAGTGGATAAATGTATTTCCAGTTATTAATTAAGTCTTTTATTTTAGCAAAATAAATTTGGTTGATGGCTTGCTTTTTGGTAGAATATTACTACCTTGCAGGGCAAATACTCCAATAGCATGAAAAATCATCCCCACATAATCCCCGATTTCGGAGCGCGCATGCTCGACTCCGCCACTCCAACTTGGACTACCCCCGACCCATTGGCAGAGAAATACTATACACTATCTTGCTCCGCCAAAATAAAAAGAATCAATTGCTTTTCTGTTTGTACTTGTTTTATTAGTTTTGTGGGATAAACCATGTATATGAAAAATAATAATATATAATATGAGTATTGAAACAAAAAAGAATCTTGAAGCATTACGCGATGCTATGCGAAAAGTTCATGTGGATGCAATGATAATTCCGGGCACTGATGCGCACCAAAGTGAATATGTAAGTCCTCATTGGAAAAATAGGGATTGGGTATCTGGTTTCACCGGCTCAAATGGCACAGCTGTCGTAACTCTTGATAGTGCTGCATTGTGGACTGATTCACGTTATTTTCTACAAGGAGCACAGCAATTGGAAAATTCTGGATTTGATCTATGCAAAGAGGATATTGCCGGAGAACCTACAATAACCCAATGGCTTGCGCAGAATATGGAAGAGGGTAGCGTACTTGCTGTAGATGGAACGCTATTTTCAATGAAAAAGGCGAATGACCTTGTGGAGTTTTGCGGTGAACATGGATTTCGTTTTGCTGCCGATTTCGATCCGTTCGACAAAATATGGGCAGATCGCCCTGCACGGCCTGAGGGATTACTCACAATACATTCCGAAGAGTTTGCCGGCGAAGGAGCTGCCGAGAAGGTGGAAAAGGTGCTGGAATTTATAGTAGATAAAGGAGCTGATTCCATATTTATCTCGGCTCTCGATGAAATTGCATGGGTGCTGAATATCAGAAGTAATGATGTTGCTTTCCTACCGGTAGCAATATCATATCTATATCTTTCGGAAAAAAAGAAAATCCTCTTTATAGATGAATGCAAAGTGAATGAAGAGGTAGAAGAATATTTAAAATCCATTGATGTGGAAGTGAAACCCTATGACGGAGTAATAAAATTTCTCAATGGGTTGAAAGAATCGGAAGTGGTGATGATGGATCCAAATGTAGTGAGCGACACTATGGGGCGTGCGTGCGAAAGTGATAAAATATACTCAAAATCACCGATTGCACTTATGAAATCATTGAAAAATGAAATTCAGATTGCCGGCACAAGAGCTGCAATGGAACGAGATGGGGCTGCATTGGTGAAATTGTTTATGTGGATTGAGGAAAATGCACCTCAGGGTAATATAAATGAGATGGATATCTGGACAAAAGGGATGGAATTCAGAGGCGAGCATCCATATTATCGTGGGGACAGTTTTGCAATGATTGCCGGCTATAAAGAGCATGGAGCGATAGTGCATTACACGGCAAAACCTGAAAGTGCATCAATAATAAAAGGGAATGGACTATTATTGATTGATTCAGGAGCACAATATATCGATGGTACAACAGACATTACTCGTACTATTGCAATAGGCACACCTACTCAAGAGGAAATTCATGATTACACACTGGTATTGAAGGGACACATTGCTATTGCCACTCAAGTATTCCCGGTGGGAACGCGCGGTAGCCAACTCGATGTCTTAGCACGTCAATTTATGTGGAAAGAGGGAGTGTCGTATCTACATGGCACAGGGCATGGAGTAGGGCATTTCTTGAGTGTTCACGAGGGTCCGCAAAATATTCGTCTTAATGAAAATCCGGCTACATTGCAGTTGGGTATGATCACCAGTGACGAGCCCGGAATATACCGTGCCGGAAAGCATGGTATAAGAACTGAAAATCTCACGCTTGTAGTCCCAGCTATCAAGAGCGAAGAATTTGGAGAATTTTTGAAATTTGAAACTCTCACTCTCTTCCCATACGATGCACGATTGATTGATAAAAGCATGTTGAGCCAAGAGGAAATACAATGGATAAACAATTATCATCAAGAAGTGTATGATCGCTTATCGATCTATCTCAATGAGGAACAGTGTGCATGGTTGAAGGGAAAAACAAGTAAAATATAATATTGAGCTAAGATAAAAATGGCAATAATCAGATCAGTAAGAGGATATACACCAAAAATCGGTAAGGACTGTTTCCTTGCCGACAATGCGGTGATAATAGGTGATGTGACTATGGGCGACGAATGCAGTATATGGTTTAGTACCGTATTGCGAGGAGATGTAAACACTATAACCATAGGTAATCGAGTGAATATACAGGATGGCTCGGTGCTTCACACCCTATATGAGAAATCTACCATAGAGATAGGCAATGATGTATCGATAGGACATAATGTAACTATTCATGGGTCAAAACTTAGAGACTTTTGTCTCGTGGGGATGGGATCGGTGGTTCTCGATGATGTTGAAGTAGGAGAGGGTGCAATCGTTGCTGCCGGAAGTGTAGTGCTGAGCAAAACGAAGATTGGAGCCAATGAACTATGGGGTGGTACACCTGCTAAATTTATAAAAATGGTAGACGCCGCACAAAGTAAAGAGATAAATCAGAAGATTGCAAAAAATTATCTGATGTACTCTAAGTGGTATGAAACTCCCGGAGATCAGTAAGGCTAAAAGAAAATAATGGTAGATATGCTTATATATTAATGCAGTATATAATCTAAAGATTTTTACCTTATTAAATCCTATACAGCCCAGTTGTGAAGTGACCCCGAAAAGTTAGACAAATATTTAATTAAGCAGCCGAGAGGGCTT
>CAZYEO010000191.1:0-3287 GCA_964646495.1 uncultured Muribaculaceae bacterium | reverse complement strand
TATGCCGATGCCGTGAAAGAAGTAACTGACACACATGATACTGAATATGTAGATTTCCAAGCTCGTAGACTTGTAGAGATGGCTGGATATATCATAATGGGATATCTGCTTTTAGGTGATGCTACACGTAATACAGACTTTACAAAATCTGCCGGCGTATTCATACGTTATGGTGAAGGCGAAGTTGCCAGAAACAGCAAATTCATAAAAGAATTTCAAAAATCTGAAATAGAGACTTATCGCAATTTGTAGAATAAAGTGATATTAAATGTTATTAAGGGCTATGCATTTCTGTATAGCCCTTATTGTTTCTTTTTGTTTGAATAATTGCTGTTTATTGGAATATTGCATAGGTAAACGTAAATTAAATCACATATTGATATGAATTACGATAAATATGTGTAAATTTGCAGTAGAAAAAAATATAACCAAAATTTATTAAGATATGTGTGGAATAGTAGGCTATGTAGGGTCGCGTTCTGCTTATCCGATCCTTATTAAAGGATTACGAAGATTAGAATATCGCGGATATGATAGTGCAGGAGTGGCTTTAATAAATAATGAGGGTAATCTCAATGTATATAAAGCAAAAGGGAAAGTATCAGAATTGGAAGAATATGCTGGTGGCAAAGATGTATCAGGTACTATAGGGATAGCACACACAAGGTGGGCTACACATGGTGAGCCATGTCAAGTAAATGCACATCCCCATTATTCATCATCGGAAACTCTTGCATTGATACATAATGGAATAATTGAAAATTATGCTACGTTAAAATTAAGATTAGAGCAGAAAGGATATATCTTCAAGAGTAATACAGATACTGAAGTATTAATACAACTCATAGAATATGTGAAAGTTACAAATGGCTTAGATCTTTTGTCTGCTGTGCAATTAGCACTACATCAAGTAATAGGTGCCTATGCAATTGCTATTGTCGACAAGGAAAATCCACGTCAAATAATAGCTGCTCGAAAAAGTAGTCCGTTGGTGGTAGGAATTGGTAGAGATGAAAATGGAAATCATGAATATTTTTTAGGGTCGGATGCTTCTCCAATCGTGGAATATACCGATAAAGTTGTGTATCTAAAAGATGGAGAGATCGCCATAATAAATCCTGAGCATGATTTTAAGGTAGTAAACATAAATAATGTAGAGGTAGATCCTGTTGTAAAAACAGTGGAAATGAATTTAGGACAACTTGAAAAAGGTGGCTATCCCCATTTCATGCTTAAAGAGATATTTGATCAACCGGATTGCATAAGAGATTGCATGCGTGGGCGCATCAACACGGATTTAACTAATGTGGTTCTATCTGCCGTAATTGATTTCAAAGAAAGACTGATACATGCCAATCGTTTTATTATTGTAGCTTGTGGCACATCCTGGCATGCAGGATTGATAGGAAAACAGCTTATCGAAAGTTTCACCAGGATCCCAGTAGAAGTGGAATATGCATCTGAATTTCGATACCGCAACCCCGTTGTGAACGCAAATGATGTGGTCATAGCATTATCTCAATCAGGCGAAACAGCCGATACTCTGGCAGCTATTGAATTAGCCAAAGAACGTGGTGCATTTATCTATGGAATTTGTAATGCTATTGGATCGTCAATTCCTCGCTCTACCGAAACAGGATCGTATATACACGTAGGACCAGAGATAGGTGTAGCATCAACAAAAGCATTTACCGGTCAAATTACAGTTCTTACTATGCTTGCACTCACCCTTGCCAAGGAGCTGAATAAAATTGATGAAATAGAATTTAAAAAACTCGTAAAAGAATTACATGAAATTCCTGATAAAATGATTGAGGTTCTCAAGGAGAACGATAAAGTTGAGGAATTGTCACGGATATTTACCTATGCACATAATTTTCTTTATTTAGGAAGAGGATATAACTACCCAGTAGCCCTTGAAGGTGCTTTAAAGTTAAAAGAAATATCATATATTCATGCCGAAGGCTATCCGGCAGCCGAGATGAAACATGGTCCTATTGCACTTATCGATGCAGAAATGCCGGTAGTAGTAGTTGCCACGCAGAATGATATGTATGAGAAAATACTTAGTAATATTCAAGAAATCAAAGCTCGCCGAGGAAAAGTAATAGCATTGGTGACTAAAGGAGATACAGATATTAGCGCAATTGCCGATGCCACCATTGAAATCCCAGCGTTGGCTCCTTGTTTAGAACCGTTAATTACAACAATACCACTTCAATTGTTAGCTTACCACATTGCTGTGTGTAAAGGTAAAGATGTGGATCAACCGCGTAATCTCGCAAAATCGGTAACGGTAGAATAAGATTGGCATATCAAAAGAATAAAAAGGAGTTGCTCACGCAACCCCTTTTTAGAATTCATCACATTATGCTTAATTTAAAGTGCTATAAATATTAACGCTCACGCGCTTGTTATGAGAAAAGTACGAATTTTATAAATTATAAATACCGTTTTTCTAAGGTCTCCCAATCAATGAGATCCCATAGCTTATTTAAGTATTCAGCTCTTCTATTCTGATAATCGAGATAATAGGCATGCTCCCATACATCGAAACATAGAATTGGAGTAAGTCCTTCTGTCATCGGATTTCCCGCATTACTACTTTGAGTTATTACGAGATTCCCTGTGTTATCTTTTGATAGCCAAACCCAACCCGAACCAAAAATTTTAGTACCAGCGTCTACAAATTCCTTTTTGAAATTTTCAAAGCTGTCAAATTGGTCTTCAATTGCAAGGCGCAGAGTTCCTACCGGTTCACCACCACCCTCAGGAATGAAGGCGAAAAAATAGAATATATGATTCCATGCTTGTGAGGCATTGTTGAATATAGCTCCATTGGCAGTCTTTATGATATCTTCCAATGGCATATTTTCATATTCGGTATCATAAATAAGTTTATTGAGATTATCAATATATGCTTGTTCATGTTTCCCGTAATGATAATGTACCGTTTCTGCGCTTATAATGGGCGCAAGAGCATCTGGTGCATAGGGTAAAGGAGGAAGTTCGTATACCATGATTATTAATCGTTTTATATTTAATAAACGCAATGTTTAATCATTTGTTCATAATTCAATAAAAACTTTGTTATCATTTAGTTTAATTACTAATGTTTTTTTAATCTAAAATTATTCTAAATAATTGATGGTAAAGAGCATACTACTCTATTATCATAATATATAAAATACAGTACTTTTATTTATCTTTTTTCTTTTGTTCGTAGGTTTTAATATAAATATATGGTTGCTATGGGCAGCGGTAATATCATCGCTAATATCCTTACT
>CAZYEO010000190.1:0-3311 GCA_964646495.1 uncultured Muribaculaceae bacterium | reverse complement strand
AAAAATGTATATTTATAAAATATTCCATTTTACGCTACTTGTGAAGTGTTAATATTTTTGTCGTATTAACATTAGCATTTTAACTCTTATCCCGTATTTTATGCTATATAACATAAAACAGAGACATAAAAGTGGTGGCATTTTGGTGAAAAGTGAGGTGGTTGTGCTGTCACTATTCTAAAAAGACGGGTAAATGATAGCTATTTGTGTGCCTGATGTTTGGTAATGATACCAAATTGCAATAATTACGTGTTTTTTGATTTTTGATGTAAAGAGATTGCATTTCCAATCTTAATTATCTCCGTATTTGTGGATAATATACAATATGGAGCGATACGTTTCAGAGTTAAAAAGTGAATTGAAATAAAATAAAAATTGAGAAATTTATTTGATATAATTTATAAAAGTATATAAGATAAGGATTAAAAATTCGTTTATTCAGAAATTATTATTACGTTTGCAACAAACAAATGATGATTTTAGGGTGAGTTCCCAATATTATTTATCATTAAAGCATAATTGCTATGAATAAGTCGGTAAAAGAAATATTATCGCAAGTATATGAGTTAGAGGGCTTATTGTTGCTAATCGATAACCATGCGCACGATACGCCATTGCTCGTGTATGATATAATAAAAGAGAAAGCAACTAAAATAGAGCTACTTTCTACGGTTCTTTCTCCTGAAATACATATAAATGAAAATCCTATCCCCCCATCGGCTCCGGAGGTGGATCAATGGCATGGTGCTACATGGAATGAGGGTGAAATGGAGCAATTGGGTTCTGATAGCTGTAGTGATGCACCCGATGGGTGCGATATTGAAGAGGAATATCATAGCGATTCTACAGCTACCATGCAATATGAAGAGGTAATAGGTAATGAGCAGCATCAAGATGCTGCTGTTCAAGAAGAAAATTATATCACATCCGATACTACCGACGACGATTTTGTCGATGATTATTCGGGCGATGAAGATATTGACACTCCCACCGAAACGGAAGAAGATGTGGATGAGGAAGAATTTATCGATGATGACGATGAATATTTTGACGAAGAGGAAATTGACGAAGATGAGACCGAGGAGGAAGAGGAATCAGATGACGACAATGAGATATCTGATGGCGATGAACCTATAAGGCTCGATGAAGCCCTTCATCGTCAAATGACTAAAGATCTGCGAAAGGCATTTTCACTCAACGACCTGTTTCGTTACAGGCGTGAATTATTTGGCAACAGTGAAATGGAAATGAAGCGTAATCTACACCTTGTAGAAGCTATGGATTCCTACTCTGAGGCGGAAGAATATTTCTTCGGCGATATGCAATGGGACCCGGAATCTCCCGAAGTAATGGATTTCATGAAAATAATAAAAAAACATTTTACTTGAGAAGATATAATTAAATGAGCGGTAAATTATATATAGTGCCCACCCCTGTAGGCAATCTGGAGGATATGGCTCCTCGTGCAATTGCAATGTTGAAGGGCGCAGACTCTATTCTTGCTGAGGATACACGCACAAGCGGATTCTTAATGAAGCACTTTGGAATAGAGACCCGAATGCAAAGTCACCATAAATTCAATGAGCACGACACATTGCCGGGGTTAATAGAACGCCTTAAAGGAGGCGAAACAATCGCACTTGTGTCAGATGCCGGCACGCCTGCTATTTCCGACCCCGGGTTTATGCTTGTGAGGGAATGCAGACGCAATGACATTGAGGTAGAAACCTTACCGGGACCTACTGCATTTGTTCCGGCACTTGTAAATTCCGGACTCCCTTGCGATAAATTTTGTTTTGAGGGATTCTTGCCACAGAAGAAAGGTAGAAGCACTCGTATCAATGAGTTGGCGCAAGAACCACGCACGATAATTCTCTACGAATCACCGATGAGACTCACAAAAACTCTTACGCAACTTTGTGAAGTATTTGGCGATGACCGCGATGCATCGGTAAGCAGAGAAATATCCAAACTGCACAATACTACCCACAATGGAACTCTTCGAGAACTTGCCGATTATTTTACTGCAACAGCACCGCGAGGAGAGATCGTAATAATTGTGGCAGGGAAGAAAGATGAAATAAGCAGAGAAAATAAAGATAAATACTCTAAATTCAAGAGCAGTACGAATCAAATTAACTAAAAACTCAGATTATGAAAAAATTAGCAATTTTAGCCGTATGCTTTGGAGCTTTAATAGCCGTGTTACCTTCATGTAACGGAAGTAAGCTCAAAGAAGCAGAAAATCAAAATGTTGAATTAAGCGATTCTCTTCGCACAGCAATGGCTGAGCAAGATAGCTTATTGTCCTTACTCACGGAAATAACTGATGGAATGACTCAAATTCGTGATCTTGAAAAATTAATGTCTTCGGGAAATCTAAGCGCAGAATCAACATCAAAAAAGGATCAGATTAAGAATGATATGATGGTGATTCAGCAAGCATTGAAAGAACGCGCTGATAAATTGGCTTCTTTAGAATCAAAGTTGAAAAACTCAGGATCTATTAATGCGAAGTTACAAAAAACCATCGATTCCATGAAGGCTCAAATGGCGGAACAGCAAACCACAATATCCGGCTTGCAAGAGGAACTGAAAAATGCCAACATAAAAATCGAAGGTCTCAACACGCAGGTTACCAATTTGAACACTACAGTAGAAACGGTGAGCAAAGAAAAGCAGGCTGCACAGGAAGAAGCTGTTCGTGTTGCCAATGAGCTTAATACTTGCTATTATGTAGTAGGTTCAAAAGGTGAATTAAAATCAAAGAAAATAGTTGAAAGTGGCTTCCTTCGCAAAACAAAAATCATGGAAGGCGACTTTGAAAAGAGCTATTTCACTAAAGCTGACAAACGTACTCTCAGCGAAATACCTTTGCATTCAAAGAAAGCAAAACTACTCTCAAAACAACCTAAAGACAGCTATGAAATAGTTGATAACGGTGGAGTGAAGAGCTTGAAGATTCTTAATCCTACTAAATTCTGGGAATTGTCTAACTTCTTGATTATTCAGATCGATTAACGACTTTGTAAAGTCATAAGATATTATTTATGTATCCGCCCTTGTCATTGTGAACGAGGGCGGATATTTTTTTGCATTGACTACCTGTAAATATCGCTATATTATTCTATAATTCCTATTATATTACCCAAAAGGCTAATTAATTGATTCAAATCACGATAATAGACTATATTTGCAGGAATTTGAATTTTGAACAACCAATTAATGTAAAATATCGTTATATTTGCGACTATAACGGGATTATTATATAAATATATAAAAAATATGCGATTTCCACTTTTATTTCTAAC
>CAZYEO010000189.1:0-3452 GCA_964646495.1 uncultured Muribaculaceae bacterium | reverse complement strand
TATCAAATATTATCTGATTAGGGTAAACCAAATATACTAAACAGAATGTGAGGTATGGTACTAAATTATATATCACAACTCGCAGTGTGAGAGATCCCGGACGAATTAATTCTAATAATAGGAATGCACAAGTAGGAATAGCTGTCATATCGATTAAGGTCATTAAGCACATCGTTTCTGCACTATATGGCATATTGATCATAAATATAAGATCTTTCACATACTGACTGAACCAAAATAACAATGTTATTCCAAGTATTTTTCTGAGCCTATCTTCTCCTTTTATAAAGAAAAATAAGCCCAATATAAGGAAACACATCATTGTTGCCCCTTCACTAATTAATGTCAAATCTTCTATTATCATTAATACTCTATCTCGAAATATAAAGCTAATTTGCACTTAAAAAAGTTTATCTCCAATCCTCCACTTCCAAAAAATATATATCAAATAAGAATTCTACACGATTTACGATATTCATGCGGAGTGCATTGATATAATTTCTGAAAAGAACGGCGAAAAGTAGACAACGAATTAAATCCTGATTGTTCAGCAACCTGCTCAAGGGTGAGCATAGGATTATCTCTCAACAATTCGGCTGAATATTTCAATCTGTATTCATTTACAAAATCAAAAAAGTTAATTTTCAGCACAGTATTTATATAATCTGACACGTATGTACGGTTTGTTTTCAAATCATATGCCAGATCATTTATTGTTAGTTTTGGATTTAAATATATTTTATCCTGCTCAAATAGTTCATTAAGGCGATCAATAAAATGATATTGTGTAATGGTATTATCGTTGTTTTCCAATAGGTTCTCTTCATCCATCGGTACAAAATCGGCACCTTGTGTCGCCTTTAATGCTCTTTCATATCGATCGATAAAAAATAAAACACATGTCCACATTGCCATTGCACATAGATAATATATTGTGCTTATTAAATCGCTCACAAAAAATCGTGAATATCCCCATACAAAGAAAAACAAAACCAACTGAATAAGAATAAGCCACATCCAATTTAGATTTAAATTCTCAATACTGGAATATTGCTGTTTAATACGTATATGAAAATATGGTATGCAAATGCTTATAAATACCACATAGGCTACGAATGCACATAATATAACCCATATTCCTATCTGGAATATAAATGCGCTGGGGTTATAAATATATAATAGCAACACAACGATAAAGGGAGAAAATACCGTTAATGCTGTTTTTACATTAATTTTCCCCGGTCGCAACACTTCTATCATCATTATGAAACATGTGGGGATTGCCCACATATCTGTAAGGACATAAAATTCCGTGTGTTTATTTGCTTCGTATCCTAAAAAACATAAACTTATATCTTTAACATAAATAAGAAACCAGAACATCAAAATTGCACCCAATAAAAGTCCTAATCTATCCCTTCTCCTAAAGAGAAAAAACAGACCGGACATAAGCATGAATGTTACCACACATCCTTTTGTTAGCATTAATATATCGTGAAAATCCACCTTAGACTACATTTTATTAATGCAAATAAACGGAAAAACTGGGAATTTAAATCAATTTTTCATAAGAAAAATACATATTATTTCACTTTACGCCCCGATTTGACTCTAATAATTTAAAATGAAAGAGTCATATAAGCAGTATTAACACACTGCATATATGACTCCTAAGTATGATTTTAATCCTGTCTAAAAACTATTTTATAAGTTTTTTTCCGGTCATCTCTTCCGGTTGTGAAATATTCATTATTTGCAATATGGTTGGAGCGACATCAGCAAGTATTCCATTGTCAATCTTTGCATTCTTATTTTCTGTCACATATACACATGGAACAGGATTAAGCGAATGTGCCGTATTTGGAGATCCATCAGCATTCACAGCATTGTCGGCATTTCCATGATCGGCAATTATAATCACTTCGTATCCGGCTTCTTTGGCAGCTTCCACAGTGTCTTTCACACATTCGTCCACAGCCTTAACTGCTTTTTCTATTGCAGAATATACTCCGGTGTGTCCCACCATGTCGCCATTTGCATAATTGACTACAATAAAATCGAATTTATCGGTTTTAATTGCTTCCACCAATTTATCTTTTACCTCATAAGCGCTCATTTCCGGCTTCAAATCATAAGTAGCAACTTTGGGCGATGCTACAAGTATGCGTTCTTCACCTTCGTATGGAGTTTCGCGTCCACCATTGAAAAAGAATGTTACGTGAGCATACTTTTCGGTTTCTGCTATGTGAAGTTGAGTTTTATTGAGCGATGATAGATATTCACCGAGTGTATTTTGTACATTGTCTTTATCAAATAAAATGTGTAATCCCTTGAAAGAGCTATCATAAGGAGTCATACAATAATATTGCAAATCGGGAACGATATTCATTCCCTCTTCAGGCATGTTTTGTTGAGTAAGTACAATAGTAAGCTCTTTGGCTCTATCATTACGATAGTTGAAGAATATTACCACATCACCCTCTTTTATTGTGCCGTTTACATCTGCATTCACGATCGGTTTGATAAACTCATCGGTAATACCATCTGCATAAGATTTCTCAACAGCGGCTACCATGTCGGTTGCTTTTTCGCCGACACCATTCACCAATAAATCATAAGCTATTTTCACTCTGTCCCAACGTTTGTCGCGGTCCATGGCGTAATAGCGACCTATTATAGAAGCTATTTTACCTGCCGATTTTTTGCAGTTTTTTTCAATTTCAGCTATAAATCCTGCACCACTTTTGGGATCGGTGTCACGGCCATCCATGAAACAATGCACAAAAACATCTTTCAAGTCATATTTTTTTGCGATATCACACAATGCATAAAGATGATCAAGCGAACTATGAACACCACCGTCACTCGTTAGTCCCATAAAATGAATACCTTTCCCTGTGCGTTGTGCATAGGAGAAAGCTGATTTTATTTCAGGATTTTCCAATATTGATTGGTCGCGGCATGCTTTGTTTATCTTTACAAGATCTTGATACAATACACGTCCTGCTCCGATATTCAAATGCCCTACTTCCGAATTGCCCATTTGACCGTCAGGCAAACCCACATTTTCGCCACTCGCTTGCAATTGTGAGTGTGGATATGTTGCCAACAATGAATCCCAATATGGAGTGGGAGTTTCAAAAATTACATCACTTTTGGTATGATTGCCTATTCCCCATCCGTCGAGGATCATCAACAACGCTTTTTTACCCATGATTTACAGAATTATATAATGAATACTAAATTTCTTAATCCAAATTTTACGACCACAAAATTAATAAAATTACGGCGTATTTCAGAATAAATTTGAATACATTTATTTGCAACTATTCTTTCCCTATATTTCTCGCTACAAAAATGAAGTTGCTATCAATATAAGCGACTATATATCACATTATCTTAAAAAAGAAAAGATATAAAAAAATCAGACCCAAACGAAAAAGTCTGAGCCT
>CAZYEO010000188.1:3164-3481 GCA_964646495.1 uncultured Muribaculaceae bacterium | reverse complement strand
GGGCTCAAAACATCACTATTCATGCTATGAATGTAGAATATGCAAACCCAAGTGGTGTAGATAAAGTTATCGAAAACACTGTATCTTCGATAAAAATTTACCCTAACCCGGTAATCGACGGATCTATGACGGTATGCTCTTCTGATGATGAGGCAATGGTGGAAATTTACAATACTTCAGGCTCGTTGGTGAAGAAAACCATTGCTACAACAAATGGTGGTAGTGCTACAATCGAGGTTTCAGACCTCACTCCCGGTATATATTTCGTGAAAATAGATACAACTTCCGAAAGCAAAACCCAAAAAATAATAATTAGA
>CAZYEO010000188.1:0-3154 GCA_964646495.1 uncultured Muribaculaceae bacterium | reverse complement strand
CACTCACATCATCATTATGCACATGGTGTATCCATACTTATCCTAAACATTACTGTTACAATCCATCAAAAATGTATATCTTGCTCAACTTAGAGCATCATATTGCAATCACCATATCAAAGATAGCCCCCGAAAGTCTTTATTTTACTTTCGGGGGTTTCTTCAATTTACAAACACTTTAGTTAATTCACATAGATTAGGTAAGAATAAAATTTTCATTGTGTTATTATTGAATCCACATTAAATCCACACGTTGCACCTAAAGTATAATAGTATTTCGACTTTAGAGGCAAATATATATTCATTTAATTATATGCTGATTCACCATGCTCATATATGTCAAGCCCCTCTTCTTCTACCCGTTTTGAGGTGCGAAGTCCATGTATAACATTGAGTGTCTTGAATATTGCATAACCCATACCGGCAGCCCAACAACCTATAACTCCGGCCCCAAATATTTGGGCTAAAAACATTCCCCAGCCACCACCATAAAAGAGTCCATCTTCTACAGCAAGCAATCCGGTGAGTATTGTACCTATAAATCCACACACACCATGCACAGATGAAGCTCCTACGGGATCGTCAATTTTTAAAACATGATCTATAAAATCCACTGAATATATCATTATCGTTCCGCATATGGAGCCTATTATTACCGCTCCTATGGGCGACACCACATCACATCCGGCAGTGATACCAACTAAGCCGGCAAGAATACCATTGAGAGTGAGCGACAATGATGGTTTACCATATTTTAACCAACTAACCACTAAAGCTAAAAACCCACCCATGCAAGCCGCAAGATTTGTTGTGAGAAATACGTGTGATATTGCTATCTGATCATCAGTAGAGGCAGCCGCCAGTTGCGAACCGGGGTTAAAGCCAAACCAACCAAACCAAAGTATAAATACCCCAAGACATGCAATAGTGAGATTATGTCCCGGAATAGCTTTTGAATTGCCTGTTTTATCATATTTTCCTATTCTCGGACCTAATATCGATGCTCCTACCAATGCAATCCAACCCCCAACGCTATGAACCACCGTTGATCCTGCGAAATCGTGGAAAGTAATTCCAAAAGTATTCATCATGAACGAACCTTCAGCTCCATTCATAAGCCAGCCACCACCCCATGTCCAATGTCCAGAAATTGGATAAACCAATACACTTATAAATAGAGTATATACAATATACATCGAAAATTTGGTGCGTTCGGCCATGGCACCAGATACTATTGTGGCTGCTGTAGCACAGAAGACTGTTTGAAAAATAAGGAATCCTTCGATAGGCAAACCGTTGTCGATAGTTTTTTCCATAATGTCGAGATCAAAGAAATGTGGAGATCCCACGAAACCACCAACTCCAAACATTAAACCAAATCCTATAAACCAAAACAATACTGATCCAAACATGAAATCCACAAGGTTTTTCATGAGAATATTTGCTGTGTTTTTTGTGCGTGTAAATCCTGCTTCAACTAATGCAAACCCAGGTTGCATGAAGAAAACGAGCATTGCAGCGAGAAGCATCCACACTGTATTCAATCCAGTAGCAAGTTCACCGATAGTATCTTTTGCACTGTCAATTGCCTGCACGGCATCGAGCGCTTGGACTTCTTGAGCAAAAGAAAAAGCCGGAAGAAATAGAAACAATAACAACCCTACCCTCGGGAGGGAAACAATCTTTTTATATGTTGAAATAATCATAGTCGTAAAATCATTAAATAAATCTTTGAAAATTGGTTAGTTTGTGAAAATGATATTATTTTTCATTTTCTGCGATATATAGTGCTATGTCGCCTCTTTCACCTGTTCTGATCCTCACGGCATCATCAAGGGGAATTATAAATATTCTGCCATCTCCGATCTCTCCTGTTTGAGATGCTCTCAAAATTGCTTCCACTGTTTTTTCCACATTTTTATTACGCACTACTATCGATATCAATATGCGTTCGATTGAACTTGTGTCATACTCTACTCCACGATAGATACGTGCTTGGCGCGTTTTACCTACACCACGCACTTCGTAATAGGAAAACCATTCGATATCTGCCTCAAGAAGTGAATCTTTCACATCATCAAATTTTGTCTTGCGGATTATTGCTTCAATTTTTTTCATTTTCTCAATTTATATTGGTTATGTTAGTATTTATAAGCTGAAACCTGCCACAAAATATACCCCCTCTGTACGTGGGTTCACAGTGAATTTTGCGAATAAAGGCACAGTGAATGAATTAGTTATTTTTATCTCTTTTCTGGCACCAAGACTTATATTACACACCTCAAACCCATTTGTTCCGCCACACTTGGGAGATTCGCTTACATTATAATAAGATGTAGCCCAAGGATTTATACCGACTTCTGCTTTCCATTCAAGCCCAACAAATTTAAAAGGTGCTGAAATACCAATATAAGTAGAATATGCACGTTTGCCTTTTGAATTAATTCCATCATTTCCGGCAAAATTAGTATACCAATCTATCGCCAGTAATCCGAAATCATAGCCAATATGTCCTTCAAACACATGTGAGGTACTGTGTGCCTTATAATTGAAAAACCCTTCTCCTCCACTAAAAAAATAATCTATAACAGAAATATTTAATCCTTTCCAAGAATAACCTAATGAGATGTCAATCTCTTTAGTATCTTTACTTTCAAACCCTACATTACCCCAAACATCCAACTTCACATTACTGTACTGCAGATATGCATAGGGCTGAATACTTATGCCTCCTAAATCTTGACCACGCCATATATAACTACTTACAAAATCAGAACTAATTCCGCCTTGAAATTTGTCTTTCTTTACTTCCAGGTTGCCGGCCATACCAACCTTTGGCATAATTGCCATAACTAAAGCATAAATTGCGATAAAGAATGTCTTTCTCATTTTCTTACACATTAAATTATTAAATTATATTGAATCATATCCATATTCTGGATAATGCTTTTTTAATGCAATTAATAATAATTCAAGCCTCAAAAAATTCAATCACACTCACAATTCCGGTATCTATTTTTACCCAATGTTAAATCTTTTTTACCCCAAAAATAGATACCGGTTCGGCTTACTTGAATCTTGATTATAATTAAATATTATTCTGCAAATGTAAACATAAAATTCATAAATACAAACAAATTTATAATAAAATTAC
>CAZYEO010000187.1:0-3602 GCA_964646495.1 uncultured Muribaculaceae bacterium | reverse complement strand
TATTAGCGGGTATAAACATTCGATTTCCTGTGCGCTTCCCATATAAATTTGTATAAACCTTATACATCCAATTCTGGTAAGGTATCTCACTTTTATTCTTGGTCACCTTTATATCGGAAATTTCAGGATTATTGAGTCCGGTCTTCTTTCGTAAATAATCAGCACGCTTATCATTTGTCAATCGATAAAAGCCCTCCATCTCTTCATAATTCTCCAAATAATAGTTTTCTTCCACATTCATCATGGCACTGCAATCTGCTTTTAGGGTAATATTACAAGTTGCCGAGTGCTTATTAAGGGAATCGGCATAGGCAGGTAATTTACAAATCTTACCCCCTGTTTCGTCGATCACAAGTGCATCATGTCCGGCTATTTGTTGGTGTATATATCCAAATGGGTAATCGGGATTTGTACATTCGAGCCATATCGTATCATTGGGTAGTGGAACTTGCAATATAACATGATCCATCTGTCCGGCACTGCAAAAATCTCGCATCAGATTTTTGTTGGTAGTGCTTATGACTGTATAATTCGATTTTATATTAAGCTCTTTAAGCATGGATTGTACAAAATTCGACAACCCCTTGCAATCGCCAAATCCATATTTACATACATCTTCTGCCGTCATGGTCTGTAGCCCTCCTATTCCGAGTTGAATACTTACATATCGTGTGTTGTCTGCAATATAATTATACACCGCTTTTACTTTTTCTCTCGGAGTAGAGCAAGTATCGGTCAATTCATGTAGTTTTTGCTTAAACGGTATTGGCAGAATATCACGCCCTACTTGCAACCTATATAGCCATTGCCCAAACGAATTCCAAGTGGATAAACATCCTGCTTTTTCATCATAAATAAAATTATCGGGTCCAAAAAACACAGCCGGAACGAGATCTGACACTTTAGGCATAAATGATTTATATTCAAAAGCCGGAATATTCTTTATTTCAGCTTTTAAGATTATGTTGCCACCAGTTTTTGTTGTTTCTACAATTCCAGCCACATTTCTTTCCTTATATCGACAACCCATTGCCTCTGGAACACAAATTGAATATGATGCATATTTTACTGCCTGATCGTAGTATGATACCGGATAAAGCGATGGAAATCCAAGTATTCCGTTTTTATACTCCTCCTCCCACTCATATATGATGGTAAACGGATATGACGGGAAGTGACATTCGTAATAAAAAGTGTATCCGTCATCAGCTAATGCCTGAGAATAAGCAGTCATTTTCAGATCGCTTTTGGATATTTTTTTCATTATCTCTCCTTGCGCATTTATAATCTGCCCATTAAATTGTTTAAGCAAATTAAAATTATCGCAATAGCAACTGAAATCGCCATGCCGCTTGCCACTTTCATTGAGTATAGTAATGGCTTGCATGAATTTCCCTTTACCTGAGGTCATCGAGGATATTTGTATCTCAGTTTTCTGAGCCTGTACCAACGAATTAGCACCAATTTTTAACGTATCATTAATCTCCGAGGCACGAAATTGACCTTTCGCCCCAAGAGAAAACAAAATCAATACACTAATAATTATAGAATATCTCATCTATCTATCCTTTCTTTTTCAACACAATCATTTCATTATTCTTATCTACCACCATGTTCATAAAATTACGCAATTGGGGATAATTATGTCCTGGGAATGTAAGTTTGTTTATATTATATTTATATTGGAGTTGAATATCTGTTCCATTATTTGTGCACATATATGAACATGCCCCTCCGTTATCTTCCAATTTAAGTATCAACGGTTTTGGCATTTCTTCCACTTTATAACCTTCGGGGATTTTTATTGACACTGATATTATAATATTTTCATTGTGTGCCAATTCCACCGGGTATATTCTGGTTTCGGATAAGAAGGGATTTGAATCCTTATCTACAATCAACAACGGATTAAGATAGATAAGGCTATCGTTCACTTCTGCTTGTTTTGTAAACTCAATATTTGCCGATACTTCGGGCGAAAATTGAGTTACACCTTCGATTGATATAGATTTTATTTTTATCTCTTTAGAGCGTTCAAGTTTAGAAATGAATTCCACACTATCTTTAGCCTTTTTATAATCTTTTTTGTAGTCTCTTGCATGCTGACCTTTATATCCCACCTGTGCTTTCGCATTTATAATACCGGTCGAATCAATATGAGCCAAAATAGAAAGACGTTTGTTGTTAGTTCCGAGTCCGCTTAAGTTCACCCATTTATCACCTACATAGTCTTTGGATACAATTCTTGCTCGGTTTGTCATCAACACCGGTGGAATAACATTTATATATCCATTTTCTACAGATCCGTCAATATATTTCAATTTACCATCATTGCCCTTGAATCCCACAATCATGGTATTGAGGCTCGTACGCGATGGATGAGTAAGTGGGAGAATACCCATGCTACGACGACTCATTACCACTGGAACACAATAAATTCCTGCATCGCGCAACATGCTCATGAGAATAAAGTTTATCTGAGCATTATTACCTGTTTTTTTAGATACCACATCTTTTAAATCTATACCCCATAATCCATAGTATTCATCCCATTTTATTTGAGATTTCAAGAAAGTAAATATTCTTTCGGCTTTTCCCTCAACAGTTTTGATTGAATCGAGCTGAAGAGAAGCCATTTGATCGCTATACGGATTTTTCATTTTCAATCTATAACCGAAATCCTCATCCTCAAGCAATGATTTATCTATATCCTCCCATTTCTGAGAAAACGATTTATATAATTGTCCCGGGAAAGAAAGTCCCGACAATTCAAATATGACACACGTAATATAATCATCCTCACACCACATGAATTTATCTACCTTCATTGCCGGTGTGTAATGCCCATAGAATAATAATCTTGTAGCACCACAATCTTGAGTTTGCAATGGACTTCCCGGTCTCGAAATAGTAAATTTATCAGTTTCACGCGTTTGCACTCGTTCAATATTGTCATAGCCTCTACTTTCGAGATTAAAACTAAAATAATCGGGTACAAGTATATCATATTCACTGTAAATTACCGGAATAGATGCTTGAGGATACCAAGTGCGTAGTTCAAATAGGCGGTCGGAAGAAATGGTATATTTATATTCAATTATAGTCCCCTCTTTCACTGCCGGTATAGAGAATTTCACAAGCATGGTATTATTATTGACACGCTCTTTGAATACCAAATTGCCTTTCATTTTGGTTTTTTCTACCTTCCCATTCACCATATTATATGCTGTAGCAGAAATATCTATCACATTTTCTTTTGCATATCTTGGGTCACCGTTATTTTGATATGATATTTGTATATCAGCATACTTCACACCATCCTGTTTCAGTACCTTTATGCGGTTTTCATGTTCGTAATCAATTCTGAAACCGTCGTCACTATATCTGTAGCGTGCATAGGCTTTTTTACATAGATACACGGCTGAAGCTGTAGTGTCGCGAGAATATACAGACATCTCAAATTCTTCTTTTTTTGGCTTTCCAAATTTTTGATTTGGTTCAAAATCAATTTGTGCAACCATAGGAATAGTAATTCCAAATAGTAAAAACATTAATAGGATTGCTCTTTTCATTTTAGTTTTATTCATGATAAAGACTAATAA
>CAZYEO010000186.1:0-3603 GCA_964646495.1 uncultured Muribaculaceae bacterium | reverse complement strand
TATTTATTAAAGGTAGTGCACAAGATGATATGTATCACACGGCATTTTCAATGCCCATAGGTTCAATGGATATAATTGATTCTATTGCTCAAATTAGGACTTACTGCAATAGAAAAAGCATCCGAATGGAATTTTCTGGAATTCCGGAAGAATATCTTGCCGAATTTGAACGTTCCAATCCATCTATATTCCTTGAAATTCCTCATTGGTTTGATTATATCTATGATGCCGAAACACTTGCATCTTTAAATGGAAACAAGATGAAGAAAAAACGCAATCATGTGAATAAATTTGCTACTACCTATCCAAATGCGTATTTAGAGGAAATTTCCAGCGTTAATATAGATATGGTAAAGGATTGCATGAGAGAGATTAATACAATTGTGAAAGGTAGCGATATGGCAGCATATGAGAGAAACCAAGTTGAAATTATTCTTAACGATCCTGAACTATATGGATTAGATTCACTCTGCCTTATTAACGATGGGAAAGTGTTGGCTTTCACTCTTGGGGAAGTAAAGAATGATACCCTTTTTGTCCATATTGAAAAGGCAATACACCAATACGATGGGGCTGCCGAAACAATAAACAAATCCTTTGCACAAAAAATAGTAGATAAATATAACGTAAAATATATTAATCGAGAAGATGATGGTGATGATGCCGGGCTGAGAAAAGCAAAACAGTCATATTATCCGCTTTTCTTGCTAAAAAAGTATAATATAATATTCTAAATCATTTATACTAAAAAAGGATTCTATAATTGAATGCAAATTTTATTATTTCTGTTTTAATATTATTTACTTTTGAGCTATCTTTGACATCATAATTTTTCATAAAACATACTTATGATATATCGGCTTATCTCGGTAGTATTAATCACGCTCTTTTCAACTAATATCGTCATGGGAAACAGATTGGTTGATAATGATTCGTTATCCTTAACTTCAACACAATCTTTTGATAAAATCAAGCAAATTGATACATTAAAAACATTAAAGCCATCAGTAAACGACATAGCATTTGATGTATATTGCTCAAAACCGTTTAAAATGTTATGTGCCGGAGTGCCATTGATTGTGAGTGGACTTATTATAAAAGGTGAAGATAATACATTTCGTAGTTTGCGCATTGATAATGCATCTAAATATGACACTCGAATAGACGACTACCTACAATATTCACCCGCTGCAGTGATGTTGGGACTAAAAGTAGCTGGAGTAAAAGGACGTAGCTCATGGGGTAGAATGCTTGTATCTGATGCATTCACCGTTGCATTAATGGCTTCGACAGTTAATCTGATTAAGCGAACAAGTAAAACTATGCGACCCGATGGCTCTAATAACCACTCTTTCCCTTCTGGTCATACAGCAACGGCATTTATGTGTGCCACAATGCTTCATAAAGAATATGGAGGAGTAAGCCCTTGGTATAGTGTAGGTGCATATTCAATTGCAACATTTACAGGTGTAAGTCGTATTCTAAATAATAAACATTGGCTTAGCGATGTTCTTGTTGGTGCAGGTATTGGTATTTTATCAACTGAATTAGGCTATTTTTTAGCCGATTTGATATTTAAAGATAAAGGTATATCCGATTTTGGGCCGGAGCTTCCTTATGATAAATATCATAATCCATCTTTTTTGGGAGCTTATTTGGGATTTAATCTTGCCGTAAATGATTACAATATGCCGAATAATAATATACATTTTGGCACAGGAGCTAATGCTGGTGTTGAAGGTGCATATTTTTTCTCTCCATACGTTGGAATTGGTGGAAAACTAAATCTTTCAAACATGCCTGTAACGTTGAATGGCGTTGCAGAAAGCAATATGTTCAATATGTTAAGCACACACATCGGTGCATACTTTTCTTACCCCATCAATCCGTGGTTTCGTGCTGGTTGCAAAACCCTATTTGGATATACTGATTTTTTAAAATGTAATTTATCCACTATTACCATAGGTGGTCGTGGAGGATTGGGTGTAGGCACAGGATTGTCTCTCTCCTATGTCTCAAGTAAAAACTTCAGTGTAAAAGCTTTTGCAGATTACAATATTACTACTTCAGCTGTAAAATATTCTCAAAATTCAATGCAATATATCACACTTGGGTCTGTAGTTGCAATAAATTTTTGATTCTTTATTTCACATTATTATTTAGAACACCCCATTCCGATATTGGTGGTATAATACCCATATCAATAACCTCGTCTCGCAAAGAACATAAATGATTATAACTTTTCATTAACTCAGCAAACTCCCATTCAGTCCCTTTTATTGGATGCACAGACACTCCATCTGCATTTATTATGGTATCCATAGCCATGACTATATGATTAAAATAGGAAGTATTAACATAAGCACCCACAGGCAATCTAAATTCCTTTCCACCCATTGCCGCTGCAAGCATTGACATTGATAAATATGCCGGGCTTTGGAATGAACTTCTTCCTCTTAATTCAATAATACGCTTACCACCCTGCACTACATCTTGAATTATAGCAGCCCATTGTTCATCGGTGAGCTCAGAAGTACCAATCAAATCAATTAATGACATCCCATTCACTTTTGTAGATGACGCAAAAACAGCCATTTGCTCACCATGACCGCCATAAGTACGACAATTAGTAACAGCACTGTTAGGCACTCCGAAATGTTTAGCTATTGCACATTGCAATCGAGTGCTATCCAGCGCTGCCAATGTACTTAGTTGTGATGGCTTTATTCCCGATTGTAGAAGGACAATTAATCCGGTTATATCAGCAGGATTAAAAACCACAACCACATGTTCAACATTAGGACAATACGTTCTAATATCTTTACCGAATTGAGAAGCTATTTCGGCGTTACCTTTCAATAAGTCTTCGCGAGTCATCCCCTCTTTCCGAGGAGCACCACCCGACGACACCAAATATGAAGTACCATCGAGAGCTTTACTTATATCACTGGTATATGTTATCGTGGCATAATCAAACCCAGATTGTAACATCTCATTTGCCACACCCTCCAATCCTCTCTCATAAGGATCGTATAGACATAATTCACTACTCAATCCCATCATTAAAGCGCATTGTGCCATATTTGAGCCTATCATTCCGGCTGCTCCCACTATTGTTAGTTTTTTATTTGTCAATATATTCATAATCGTACATATTTACTTGAATTATTTCATATTAACGCCTAATTATATGATAAGGTTGAGATATTTATATTTCAATGATTACGATTTTTTATATTCGATATTATTGCTTAATAATTCTTTTATTGCTATTTTCGCACATCTAAATTATTCACAAATAATTGAGCATAATAATGAAGTTTATTACAAACCTTATACTTGCTACCGTTTTAATCATATACGTATTCCTTCCAATCTTCAATCTTGGAGTCTTGGGAAATCTTACTGGTTATGGGTTTACGGAGCAGACAATAAATATTTCGTTTACATTAAAAAAAATATTTTTTTCAATACTCCCATTTATTGCATGTTTCGGCGCAATATTATTTAATTGCATGAAAAGCCGTTTTTCCCCACTGATCAGCCTCTTATTTATTGGCTTAGGGCTATATTTCTATTATACATTAAAATGTGCCGGATTAG
>CAZYEO010000185.1:0-3621 GCA_964646495.1 uncultured Muribaculaceae bacterium | reverse complement strand
GCTGTTGGCGATGAGGACATGATGCGCTATATAATGCTCATGGATAAAATAGGCAAAGATTTTGGAATAGATACTCCGGCTTATAAGCAAAAAAGCAAAGAGATACATGAGTATTTGAACCAAAAGAATGCCGGTGATATAGATTCAGCTGAAATTCGCTATCTCAAAGGTATGATACGTCAATGCGAAGCCTCAACTGCTTGTAATTATATAGGCGTAAAACCGCAAAACGTACATTTCTGTGCACTTCCTTTTTATGAAACAGGAAAGATAAAAAAAGGAGATCTAAGCAGAGCTGATGTCGATATTATAAAGGAATTGATAAGTACCGTAAAGCCTCATCAAATATTTGTAGCAGGCGACCTTGCCGATCCTCATGGCACACATAGAGTGTGTACGGATGCAGTTCTTGCAGCTGTAGATGAATGTCTTGACGAGGATTGGATGAAAGATTGTCGTATCTGGATGTATCGTGGAGCATGGGCAGAATGGGAAATTGACCATATAGAAATGGCAGTGCCTATCAGCCCGGAAGAGTTAAGATTCAAACGCAACTCGATATTAAAACATCAATCACAAATGGAGAATGCTCCATTCCTTGGAGATGACGACCGTTTGTTCTGGCAACGTGCAGAAGAGCGTAACCGTGCTACTGCTCAATTGTATGAAAATTTAGGATTGGCATCCTACGAAGCTATTGAAGCGTTTGTGGAATATGTGCCAATAAGATAAGCAACTATGCCAATCTACTGATTAGTGCGAGCTGAGAGGTAGATGAACAACAACGACAAATATAGTAATTGAAATAAAGCAACAACAACAAATAAGTGAATCATAGGTTAGGAATCCAGTGGCTCGAGATGAGTAACTGGGTTTCGTTTTTTTAAACGTTTGTTGCGTTGGAATGGTTGTGAATAAATGGCTAATTTTAACGATGAACCATAAGATTTATATATTCGTGATGTGGTTTATCTTAGTTTTCTAATATTTAATATGCCGAGTAGTGCCACAAAAAAAGTCGCCCTATTAGGAGCGACTTATAGATTTCTGTTTTCTCTTAAGATGATTAACCTTCAGAAATAGCACCGCTGGGACAAACCTCAGCGCATGATCCACAGCTAATACATGTATCTGGGTCGATTACATAGATATCACCTTCAGAGATAGCTTCAACAGGACATACTGGAAGACAAGTCCCGCAAGCTACACAATTGTCATCAATTACGTAAGCCATTGTAATATTATTTTAATTATACGATTAATAATTCAATGCAAATTTAAGATTATTATTCCAACTAACATAGTGATGAGCACAAAAAAATAATAGGTAGTATCTAAAATCACGTTTAATTTTATAACTTTGGCATTTGATAAATTGATTTTAATATGACTCCTAAGTTCTCCATAATTACAGTTACATATAATGCAGCATTGCACCTCTTGCCTACATTAGAGAGTGTGAAATGTCAATCGTATAAAGATTTTGAATACATAATTATGGATGGAGCTTCAAAGGATAATACTATTGAGATTGCATCCAATTCGGGTATTGAGCCTATTAAAATAGTTTCGGAACCAGATAAGGGGTTATATGATGCAATGAATAAAGCCATGGATATGGCTCGTGGTGAATATTTGATTTTCCTTAATGCCGGTGATTCTTTCGCATCCGGTGATTCACTGCATGAAATTGCCGATACAGCAAAACGTACACATGCCGATATAATATACGGGCAAACAGATCTTGTGAATAGCGATGGAGCTATTGTGGGTGCCCGACATCTGTCGGCACCGCTTAATCTTGTTTTTGAGAGTTTTAAAAATGGGATGGTGGTGTGTCATCAGGCTTTTGTGGCACGTAGAAAGATAGCACATCATTATGATCTCAAATATAGGTTTTCTGCTGATTATGAATGGTGTTTGCGATGTTTGAACCAATCGAAGCGTAATGCCTACACAGGAACAGTGCTGATACATTACCTTATAGATGGCATGACCGATGCAAACCAACAAGCATCGCTCAGAGAACGCTTTAGAATAATGTGTCGTTATTATGGCGTTTTTAGTACAGTGATACAGCACTTAATATTTGTGCCACGTTTCATTAAAGAGAAAAAAAGACGCAAGAAGATAAAGGATTGTAAATAATGAAAATAAATATTTGAAATTATTTATTCGCTCCCTCTTGCAATCAATGCAGATAAAGCCTATATTTGCATTAAATAATAAAAGACTTATTATTAAGGTTGAAAAAAATAACATTCAATTGCATCATATGAAATTATGCTTGAATATATTACCACGAAAAACATTTGTCATGTTAATGATGACAATATTCCTTTTCATCTTTCAACCGATGTATGCGTTTAATGATCATGACACCTTGCGCATATATGGCGATAGCCAATTTCCCCCCTACGAATATATTAATGGAAAGGGTAAACCCGACGGCTTCAATGTAGATTTGGTGAAGGCTATAATGGCAAAGATGGGGATGAATTATATTATTACTCTCGATAAGTGGGATCGGGTAGTTAATAAATTGGATAATAATAAGGTGGATATGATAGCAGGGATGCTGTACACTGATGATCGAAAAAACAAATTCAATTTTAGTGCTCCGCTCCTTAATATATATCCGTGTATAATTCATCGTAAAGGTGAAACTTATAATTCCATAAAATCATTGAAGGGGAAAAAAGTGGTGGTTTTGATGGAAACCGGTGTATATGAAATTTTGCAAGCAGAAGGATGTGCGGAAAAAGCAATAGAATCACGTCATTTATTTGTGGAAATAGAACAAGTGTCGGCAGGTCGATATGATGCTGTGATAATGAGTAGTGAGATTGCAAGATACGTAATGAATCGGACCAACATAATCAATCTTGATGTTACCGATGTGGGATTTCCCCCTATTGAATTCAAGGCGGCTTCGAAAAACAAAAAATTAATGGAAAAATATAATGAAGCCCTATTAAACCTGAAAAAAAGTGGGGAATATGATTCCATTTATCATAAATGGTTTGGACGCACAACCACAAATACCGGGGTATCGGAATATCTTTATATAGCTTTAGGTGGTCTTGTGCTTGTAGTGGTGATGCTTATAGTATTCAATGTAGTGCTTGGTAAAAGGGTGCGTAAAGTTTCGGCTGAGTTGATGAAACGAAATTCCAGATTGACACTTGCTATGCGTGCCGGCAAATTATGTGTATGGGGATATAATGTAAAAGAGAAGAAACTATATAACATTCATGGCAACTGTGTGCCGGAGAAGGGCGCAAATTTTGAAGTCCTATATGATTATGTGAAAACAGACCATGGGGATAATGCTAAAGCGTTTCTTACAAATCTTAAAAATGGATTAGTACCAGAGGATACTGTTACGTTGTATGTTAAGAATTATCATACTATGGAATGGGAATGGGTAGAATGTGAGTTTATCGTTTCAAGAAATGAGAATGGGTCTGTAAAAAATATCATAGGTACATATAAAAATGTTACTGCTCGTATTACTGAGCAGAAACATAATGAAGATTTGACAAGAAAATATCAGATTGCTTTTGATAATACTATCGTTGGGTTGACTTATTTTAATAAGCTCGGATGTATAATCGAATC
>CAZYEO010000184.1:0-3656 GCA_964646495.1 uncultured Muribaculaceae bacterium | reverse complement strand
ATTTAATGGATATGATTTCAAGTTGATGTCATGCTTTGAACAAAATAACATTGACAATCTTACCAAACTCTATATTTGGTTGCATCACAATTACCCGGCAAAAGACGCGCCTGATTATGAGACCGACGAAGAGCCAAATAATATTGAGGCAATATATGACTTTATTGGAAATTTATTTTCATATATTCGACAATATAATGGGTTTGGCGCTGCGGATAAAATTCAAGAAATATACGACCGATTTCCGGAGGATACGTATCTTAAAAGCGTAATATTAGATAAACAAAGAGAAACGTTAAAACTTGAGATGCCAATTTTTACAGAACAAGAGATAACAACTCTGCTTAAGCACAAGACAAAAGGTTTTTTAGTAAAATCGCCTCAGGGGCTACTTACTATTATACTCGAATATTTGAAAAAATATCAAATATATTTTATACTTTTGCAACGTAAACACAGACAGGTTGAGTTTAGGTATTTTTTCATAACCAAAGCGAATCGGCTGTTGTTATAATATTAACAAATTGTTATTGTTGTCTTTACACGAATATTATGTCAAAAGTTACAAAAGAAATGGCGTTGGAATACCACAAAGAGGGTAAGCCAGGCAAAATCGAGATAATACCTACTAAGCCGTATTCATCTCAATCGGATTTATCATTGGCGTATTCGCCCGGTGTTGCATATCCCTGTCTTGAAATAGAAGAGCATCCTGAAGATGCGTATGAATACACGAGCAAAGGAAATCTTGTAGCAGTAATTTCAAATGGTACGGCAGTTTTAGGTCTTGGCGACATTGGTGCGTTAGCTGGAAAGCCGGTAATGGAGGGAAAAGCTCTGTTATTTAAAATATTTGCTGGTATTGATTGCTTTGATATAGAAGTTAATGAGAAAGATCCAAAAAAATTTATCGAAATAGTAAAAGCAATTGCTCCTACATTTGGTGGGATAAATCTTGAAGATATAAAAGCGCCGGAATGTTTTGAAATTGAAAATACACTCAAAGAACAGTGTGATATTCCCGTGATGCACGATGACCAACATGGAACTGCTATAATATCGGGAGCCGGACTTATTAATGCACTTGAAATACAGGGCAAAAAAATAGAAGAAGCGAAACTCGTTGTAAACGGGGCAGGCGCGGCAGCTGTATCCTGCACGAGATTATACATTGCACTTGGTATAAAACCTGAAAATGTTGTAATGTGCGACAGCAAAGGTGTCTTAAATATGAAACGTAAGAACCTAAATCCTCAAAAACTTGAATTTGCAACTGCACGCGACATTGATACTCTTGCCGAAGCTATGGTTGGTGCGGATGTGTTTTTGGGATTATCGGTGAAAGATGTGGTGACCCCTGAGATGCTTCAATCTATGGCAGAAAAACCAATAGTATTTGCACTTGCCAATCCTGATCCTGAAATTGAATATAATAAAGCATTGGCATCACGTCCCGATTTAATTTTTGCAACCGGTCGTTCTGACTATCCTAATCAAATCAATAATGTATTAGGATTCCCTTATATATTTCGTGGTGCACTTGATTGTCGTGCTACTGTAATCAATGAAACTATGAAATTGGCTGCAGTAAAAGCGATTGCCGAACTTGCAAAGAAACCTGTTCCTTCTGTTGTGAATGCAGCTTATAATATGACCGGGTTAAAATTCGGACCTGAATATATTCTTCCAAAGGCACTCGATCCTCGTTTAATTACTACCGTAGCTCCGGCAGTAGCTCGTGGAGCAATGGAATCGGGTGTTGCAAAACATCCTATTACCGATTGGGATGCGTATGAATTAAAATTGAAAAAACTCATGGGATATGACAATAAACTCATGCGTAGATTCACCGAAGAGGCTAAACGTAATCCTAAGCGTGTGGTATTTGCCGAAGCCAATACCGATAATATGCTTCGTGCTGCCGTTACTGCTAAAAACGAAGGTATATGCTTCCCAATTCTTGTAGGTAACGAAGAAATGATAACTAAGCGTGCGCAAAAACTTGGAATAGATATTTCAGATATTGAAATAGTGAATTTGCGCCATGATAGAGAGTCGAATCGTCGTTCTATATATGCTGAAAAATTGGCACAAAAACATCAACGAAACGGACTGACATATCCAGAAGCCCTTGAAAAAATGTTTGATCGTAACTATTTCGGTATGATGATGGTGGAAATGGGTGATGCTGATGCATTTATCACAGGAACATATTCCGGAGGTCACAATGCTACTGCAATAGCTAAAGAGGTGATCGGTATTCGACCCAGCTACAAGCATTTTGCCACTATGCATATCATAAACACTAAGAAAGGTATTTATTTCTTGGCAGACACAATGATAAATCATGAAAATGATACAGAGACTCTTGTTGATATAGCACGTTTATCGCGTAATGCAGTAGAATATTTTGCGCATGACCCTGTAATGGCTATGATATCTTACGGGAACTTCGGTTCGAATCATGAACATGGTCCGGCTGAAATACATGAAGCAATAGATATACTTCATAATAAATATCCGGAACTTCTTATTGATGGAGAAATGCAAGTACATTATGCACTTAATAAAGATTTGCGTGATGATAAATTCCCCTTCAATCGTCTTCATGGTAAAGATGTGAACACACTTGTATTCCCTAACCTGAGTGCTGCCAATACAGCATATCGCATGATGCTCGAAATGGGGCTTGCAGAGGCTATTGGTCCGATTCAAATAGGACTTAATAAACCGATACACTTCACAAGTATTGATTCATGTGTAAGAGATATTGTAAATCTCACTACAATTGCGGTACTTGATGCTGCTGTATATGGAAAATTCGGGACAAGCGCAGCCAACGATAAATAGATATTATTGCTATTCATAAAGAAATCGGATACAAAGAGAGTTTATTATCTCATTTGTATCCGATTTCTTTGTTTATAGGATATATTATTTTTTCATGGATTTTACCAAAAATGAAATTGGACTTGCAATAGTATCATATCCTTTTATAACTCTGGTCAAGGAATCGCCAAGCATATTATATTGAGTCAATAATTTGATTTCCATTGAATCGGTAAGAAGTGTATCGCTTGACAATTTCAAATATCTTGCATTAATAGCGGCTCTATCTGCGATAATGCCATTTTTTATTTTTAGAATCCTACTCCAGTCATTATTATCCTGACTACCATCAATTACTTTATATTTATTATTGCCAAGCTCTATTTTTAATGGTGTATTATCGAGTATTATGAAATAATTGACAGAGTCTCGGTTCAACTTTAAAATAGCTGCATGTGGTTTATCGTTAATACCGTCAAACTCAAAACTATTTTGTATAATTGAAGATGTTTGTATTAATCTCAACCCATTGTATCCTTGGTCATAAATCCATAATTGAACGGAGTCTGATTTAGAGTCACCATCAATAATATTTCCTATGATATGATATCTTTCACCTCCAGAGCAACTCATGAGGAATATAGCGAGTAAAAAAATCAAAATATTCTTTATCATCGTATTCTTAATTTATACACAAAGTTATCTAAAAACTCTGTAATAAACGAATAAATGATAGAATGCCACATCAAGTTGTAAATTCACCGAAATTATTGAGTTTTGTTTGACAACAAAGTATGAAGTTAGTCATATTTGAATAAATAATAAGG
>CAZYEO010000183.1:0-3676 GCA_964646495.1 uncultured Muribaculaceae bacterium | reverse complement strand
GTAGATAATAAATTGGATGGAATGCCAACATATATTTTTGAGCACTCAAATGTTGATGATTGTTTTAATATTACTATGCGTAATTGTGTGTTGTGGGCTGATGAAGCTCATAATATGTTGGTTGGCCCGGATCTAAAAGGAAGAAAAGCATATGGTATTCATTTTGATAATATTGATGTGCTTCAAAATAATCAGAATGATGATGTATATCCTGGCGTTATGGCGGTAATGATTGCAGATCAAGGGGAATATTTCGATATTAACTGGAATAATATTAGGGTCGAGGATATACAATCAGGACAAATTGTTTCATTAACTTATCAAAATGCATATGCAATGTTAGGTTATGGAAAGTCATTGAAAGATGTAAGTTTTAAGAATATATCCTATATTGGAGAGAATGCAAGTCCCAGCCGAATATTGGGCTTGAATAAAACGCAAAACATAGATAATGTTAAATTTACTAATTATAGAATTAACGGTGTTCCTGTTGTTGATTTTACTACCGGAAATATAACTGCGAATTCTAATTCAATAAATGTTACATTTGAAAAAGGTTCAAATGATAATCCGGATGGTTTATTGCCAAAGACAAGAAATAATGAAATGAAAATTGTATCAGGGAACGAACTTAAATTTGGTTATAGAGATTTTTCTGATTTATATAATTTTGTGGATCCATTAAGTGCTATTCAAATCACAAAGATTCCACAATATGGGACCTTATTTCATAATGGAAAAGCTGTAAAAGAGAATGATTTAATATTTGCTTCTGATATAAAAGGATTGTCATATTCTGCAAAAGATTCTTATTTTGGTAAAGACGTTATTTCATGGTGCGCTATTTGTGATGAACAAAAATCAAATATATCAAATTTAGAAATAACGATATCGGCTAAGAAAGTGATTGCGCTTAATGTTGGCAATGTAGAAACTTTGTGCAATTCTATGGATAATTTTTATTTTCGTTCGACAAACTTAACAATAGATGGGAGTAATTCGGCCCTTCTTGATGATTATAGTCGACTAAATCGAACCAGCGATACAAATGAATATATAATACTTGAATCAAAAGATGATATAACGAATTTTGATGTTCTGTTTTATGGCTATGGACCGAGTGGTGCAGAAGGATTAATTAATTGTTATGTATCTTCAGATAATGTAACCTGGATTCCAATCTCAATGAATAATGGGAAGGGTATTCAAACAACATCTACGAGCGGATGGTATCGTAAAAATAATATTCCTATTGAGCAAATTCCCACAGGAAGTAAATACTTGAAAGTGGAATATAATATAAGTGGTAATTCGTGGGGAACTCAAATAGCTTCAATTTCATTGGGGTCGATGAAATATGAAAAATCGATGGATGTAAGTGCTACTTCTACAGTTAGATATTTACCGGAAAATGCAACATGTTATTACGAAACTCAGACAAAGGAAACGCTTCCTATTAAATGGGACGAACCATCAGATGATTTCAAAACAGGTAAGGCAGGTGTATATAATTTTAATGGCACAATTACACTTCCTGCGGGGAGTGTATACACAGGTCCTACTGAAGCATTAGCAATAATAACACTTACAGATATAACTAATGGTGTGTTACCATTATCAGGCATAGATGATTTTATGGGCAGAGATGAAAATGGTAATATCCTTTATTCCGATGGGACAAAAGCAGCACTTCAAATAACTAATTGGGATACAAGTAAAACCGTTAAACTTGGTGATAAAAAATTCTTATCAGTCTCTAATTTAGTCAATAATGGATATGATGCAATCATAGGATGGAAAGTCCCAACGGAGGGTATGCAAAATCGTTATGCTCATTTACAAAGAGCATCCGAATCGGATTCTTATATTGAATATGTAGTAAAAGGAAATTCAAATCTTGAGGTAGAGCTATTGACACTTCACGCTGATAAAACAAAATCATCAGTAATAATAAGTGTTACAAAAGATGGAGAAAACTGGGAACAGCTAGATTATACAATACAAAATGATAATATAAAAATAGGGAACTATTATGATTTTATAAAGGTCAATGTTCCTGTTTTGCCTGTAGATGCAAGAATAATTCGCATTACTCTAAAAACAGGAGAAGCGCTTCTACCTTCTTGGGCTCCACAAATTTTGGCTGTTAGCTCAAATCCATCTGGGATTAAGACTCCTAATGATAAAGACTTTCAATATATTGGGCGTATAGATTTTTCCAATCCGATTACGCCGAATTTAATTTGGTCGGGGTCATCGGTTTCTGTGAATTTTGATGGTACAGAAATATCTGGTGTTTTTTCTGCTAAGGATGGAAAGATTGCTGTTTATGTTGATGGGAAGAGAATAAGAGTTGAGAATATTACAAAACCAATGTCATTAGTCAAGGTTGAAAATTTAGAGCAGGGTAATCACAATGTTACATTTCTACGTGCATCAATGGTTGAAACAGGACGAATATCGTTTAATGGTATTATCACAGCAGGTACTGTATCTGCCCCAAGCAACTCAAAGGATTTGAAAATAGAATTTTTTGGCAATTCAGTGTCTGAGGGTTGCGCTGCGGGTGCCATGGATGAAACGAATAGAGATAATCGTGCTTATGACGACCATTCGTTGTCCTACTCTCATTTAACTGCCCAACTGCTCAATGCTGATTATCACAATACAAGTATTTGTGGTATTGCCGTAACAGATGGTTCTGGTTGGATTCCTTTTGGAATGCAATCATGCTATGATCGGATTGACCCATATAATGTCGATTCTAAGTGGAACTTTAATAATTTTAAACCTTTAATTTGTGTAATGGCTTTAGGTATAAATGATACCTATAAGGATAATGGTGTAATTGATAAGGCTTGGCGCAATAATTACAAAGATATGGTATTGAAGATAAAGGAAAATTATGGTGATAATACACGTTTTGTCTTTTCAATACCTCCAATGATAGATGAAAATTCTATGGCAGGACGAAACTTATCAACATTAGTGAAGGAGCTTCAGAACCTTGGTGTTAAAGCATTTTATTGTCAATATCAACAACCGATAACACAGGGACATCCGATTGCCGTAGAACATGAAAAGATTGCGCAAGAGTTATACGATTTTATAATAAAAAACCATCTTACAGACGAAATAATATCAGGAGTTGGTCACATAGGAAATAATAATATGTTTAGCTTAAAAAGCAAAAAAGGAGCAATAATTGTTGAGACTGATCCGGGCGAAAATATTTTGGTATATGATATAACAGGGTGTTGTAGATATAATAATAAAACAAAGTCAGATGTTACTTATATTTCTCTGAATAGTGGAGCCTATATAGTGTCTATTAACGGAATTACTCAAAAAATAATGGTGCCATAGTATTATGATGTATTTGTAATTTCTTACGTTTGTATTCAAAATAATATTAGCAACGAATGCCTAAATTACATTATTGTTTAATATAGATGTAATGGCGTAAATTTGATAGCCGCAGATGATTGTAATACATTTCATCTGCGGCTATTTTGTGTATAGATGTGCTTTTGCTAAGAATTTGAATTTTGTGTATACCAGATTTGTGAAGAATATGAATATCCACTG
This sequence comes from uncultured Muribaculaceae bacterium, assembly GCA_964646495.1. Lineage (GTDB taxonomy): Bacteria > Bacteroidota > Bacteroidia > Bacteroidales > Muribaculaceae > HGM05232. Next base: position 88 of record CAZYEO010000183.1, on the reverse strand, counting down.
TCAGAAAATTCATGTTGTATAATTATATTTCATTTCTGATTCAAAATAATATCACATAATAGCCTTTAAGTATTAGAGCATTGGTATT
>CAZYEO010000182.1:0-3687 GCA_964646495.1 uncultured Muribaculaceae bacterium | reverse complement strand
CAAAGTTTCGGGAACTATTTATATGTCATTGTTAGTTTTATCGGACAGCAATAATATCCAATTGATAAATAATAAGCAAAGAGGGGTGTAACGATTGTTACTCCCCTCTTTGCTTATAAGTATAAATAACAGCTAAATGTTATTTTACAATTATTTTCTTGCCATGGTTACCATTTGCCACCACATAGATTCCGGTAGGAAGCTCAATAAAGTATTTTCCGACAGTGGGCATCCCCATGAATACTTGTTGAGCATCTATTGTGTAAACCTCAACAGCCTCAGATCCATCGCTTTCTACAATTATTCCACCTTTTACGCTGTATGCACTCCAGTCGGCAATTGTAGGATTAGAAACACTTGAGTAATCGTTGAGTGCAATGTCATCAACCCCTATACGTTTACCGGCAGTTTGAACAATTGCGATACGAACATTTCCTTTGATGTTCATTGGTATAATGTATTCTTTGAGAGCTGCTTGTTCTATTTTTATATTTTGTACAGTCACCCATGTAGAACCACCGTCAATAGAGTATTTTACATCAACTGCTGCATCTCCATCTGTTCCGTATGATCCTGCAAAGAATGATATAGAACCGACTCCGTTTGGTTTGTCTTCAGCCATTTCAATTGAAGAGGTTGATGTTTTACCAAATCGTGAGCCCATTGTACCATTGAAACGGTCGGCAGAAGTGCTGAAAAATCCTACATCTTTAAGATTCCATTTGCAAGCAGTTCCTTGAACTTGTGGAGAGTCATAGCCTTGTCCCACTGTTTTTTCCCAATCCTCAAAGAATGAACGAGGGTATGCAATAACTCCGATAAGATCGGCATCACTTCCGATGAAAGTAGCAGTTTCGAGAGAAATTTCTCCTGTGTATGTCCCTTCAGCGTTATTGGCTTTCATACGAATATAGAATGCTTCGCCATCACTATCCATTGTGAGGTTGCTATCAGTCCAGTTGATTTTATCAAAGCTTATTTCAAAATTTCCTGATACTTTAGCGGTAATTTGTTCGGTAATATATTCTGTATATACAGTTACTTCAACAGGTTGAGATATTTGACCTGGTTCAGCTTGGAAAGTGCGAAGAGCATTTTCGTCATATATAAGGCTTAATATACGTTCAGGATCAGCTGTAGTTACACTTACGATATTTGATTTTAATGTTGCATCAGACAATTGATAGCTGTATGCAGTGGAATAATCCAATCCGGTAACATCATGTTGTTGCTTATCGGCAGCAACTTGTATCGGATATCCTGCAATAGATTCGTTAGTATTGCCTTTGAATACATTCAAAGTATAATTTCCACCCGAAGCTATATTAGTCCATCGTGCAGTAAAGGCATTCATTGTAATGTTGGAAGCCTGAAGAGCCGGAATACCATCATAGCTAATAGCTTTAAGGGAAACGGTTGAGCTAACTTCACTGTTTGAAATTGTGAGATTGGTAACATCTTCACCTGCAGTAGGTGAGGTGTAAGATATTTTGATTGTGGTTCCGGCTATTGCTGCATCCTTTGAAATTGTAGCCGATGCCAATGAAAACTCTGTGCTATTACTTAAACTCACATTTAAGTCTTGAGTAATTGCTTGTGCTTTAACCGGTATATCAAGCGTCAATGTGCGAGAGATTGATGTAACACCCATATCAACTGTTTGCCCGTTGGCAGGGGCGATGATAATCGGATCTACAACACCTCCGGGAACCCATCCTTCCGATGAGCGAGTGCCCCATACATATTCAGCTAATTCAGGATGATCAATAAATGGATTACGGTTTCTTTGATATACGGCTACAGCGTTATTACGATTAATCTCTTTGTCACTTACAGGATCTTGACGGCTCCATTTAAGCAAAAGATTTATAGCCCAAGTTTTATAGCATGGAAAATCATCATTAGAAAGCATAGGACTGCTCCAGCTTCTGATTTTATCTTGATAAGCTGCTGCCATATAGAAATATGAACGAGCAAAATCACCTTTATATTCATCAATAGGTTCAAATACAGTACCGGAGTATCCGCTGAATGTAGAAGACCCGAGTCTTCCTAATGCTTTATTATTGCCACTTGGGGGTAGGGTTGTTCCTCCTTCGCACTCTCCAAAAGGATAATTGCTTCGTTGTCCGTTTACTTTACCATCTGTTGGGTATAAATGGTAAGCATCGCTATACATTGGTTTTGCATCATTAAACCAGCTCTTTGGGAATGAATGTTCCCGATTATAGCAGTCGCCTACTTTTGAATAATTACCACATTGTTTTTGTCCGGGAGTAAATTGGGTGGTAGAATACATGTCCCACACATACCCATTATCGCGCACATCCGATGTCTTGAAAACAGTCCACAATTTGTCGTAGCTGACAGCTGTGTGAGGTCCTACGATTCCATTCAACGCGATTAATAAATCCTTTTTATTTTTCCCCTCTGCTGATTTGTAGAAGCCAGCCGGAGCTTGTGCTATTGCAATATTCCATACGAATAGAGATAGCAATAAAGGCATGAAGCCTAAATTAAACCTTTTCATGTTGATTATTATGTAATTTTTAAGTTGTTGATTTCTTGTTTTTACCAGCGAGCATTCCGCATGCTGCTAATATGTCTTCGCCCCGGCTTTTTCGTATTGTGCATAAAACTCCGCGACCATTAAGAAAGGATTGGAATTGTTCCATTTTCTCTATCGAAGATGGGCGCAATTTTGAATGGGGAATAGTGTGAAATCTGATAAGGTTAACTCTTACAGGGATGTTACGTATTAGCTTCTGAAGAGCTTCGGCATGAATCAAATCATCATTAACGCCATCAAACATTATATATTCTATAGAGAGTCGGCGCTGATGAGCAAAATCATAATTCTTTAATTCTTCAATTACATCCTTTATGGGGAATGCATTTTCAACAGGCATAAGGGCCAAGCGTTCTTCGTGGAACGGAGAATGGACACTTATAGCTATGTGTACTGCCGTTTCTGTGGCGAGACGGCGTAATTCTTTTAATTTACCAATAGATGATACTGTAATGCGCTTAGGACTCCATCCCAAACCCCATTTAGCAGTAAGTATTTCTATTACTTTAAATACCGGCTCCGGATTGTCGAGAGGTTCACCCATGCCCATGAACACTATATTTGTGAGGCTAGAGCTTTGGGGTATACTCAAAATTTGGTTTAATATTTCGTTTGCCGTTAAGTTGCCACTAAAACCTTGTTTTCCTGTCATGCAGAATATACAATTCATTTTGCATCCTTTTTGAGAAGAGATACATAATGTCGCACGTTCTTTATCCGGAATATAAACGCTTTCAACAGCATTACCTCCTGGTGTCCCGAATAAGTATTTTACTGTGGCATCTTCACTCTTGGTGGCATTCATTGGGGCTTCCAGTCCTACACAATACTTCTCTTTCAACCTCTCGCGGTTAGATTTTGAAATATTAGTCATCTGGTCAATGTCGCGTACTCTTTTTTCGTAGAGCCATTGTGCTATCTGTCCCGCTTGGAATGATGGCAGTTTCATCTCTTTTGCGACCTCTTTTAGCTCATCAAGAGTCATTCCCACCAAGGGAATAAGCCATTCTGTTTTAGTTGGTTCACTCATATTGTTATCCTTCCAAAATATGAAAGGGCTACAAAGTTAGCCCAAATTTTAATATATAGTACGTTTTTGTGTGTAATTTTGTTTTATA
>CAZYEO010000181.1:0-3754 GCA_964646495.1 uncultured Muribaculaceae bacterium | reverse complement strand
AGCTCCTGCTATCTTATCCCCATATCTCGCTCCTATTTTCCTTCCAATGTAGAACTGCAAGCAACACACTACCCCGGAAGCCAATCCGAGACCTATCATTTCCCAAAATTCACGTGCCGGTTGTTTAATAATAAAACTTACGGATGAGCCGACTACGATAAATAGAGCCACCGACCACAGATAAAATGAAATAGATTGATGTTGCGATATAGTCTTGTGCAGCTTAGGAAAGGAATATCTTATTATTAATGCCACAATAATAGGCAATGTAAGCATAGGCAGAACTTCCGCACATATTATGCTGAAAGCACTCATAAATTCAATATTTACATCCCGATTAACAAGGGGTAAAAAGAATGGAGCCAAAAGAGCCAAAACAAAATTACTAAGAAAGCTATAGGTTACCAACCTGGGAATACTCCCCCCCAACATTCCTGTAATCACAGGGGCAGATGTGGCAGTGCATATAGACACGCAAAGGAAAGCTCCCGATGCAATTACCTGATTTATCGGATAAAGTAGTCCATAAACAAGCCATGCACCCACAATTTGCACTGTGAGTAATGCCCAATGAAATCTCGTAATCTTAAAGTCCTTTGGCGATATGCGCGTATAGGTAACGGTAAGCATCACAAATATAAGATATGGAGTAAGGAATTTGACATATTCAATCCATTCGTGTAATAGCAATCCCCCAAGCATCGAAATGGGGAGCATCCATGTTTTTAGAAATTGACGCATATACTTAATTTTATCGGACAAAGTTATTTATTAATCTTTAATTGCAACCCCTGATTTGCCATTAAATTAAAAGATACCGTATAAGAGAATGGTTTAACCCAATCATCTTATCCGGTATCTCTTAAGAATACCTCCAATGAGGAATATTTGCAATAATATTTGTCCTATTTTAAATTTTCGATAAGCTCATCTATTGTATATTTAGATTGATCACCAGTTGTCATATTTTTCAATGTGATATTACCATCCGCAAGCTCGGTTTCTCCCACAATTGCTACATACGGGATTTTTTTAGCATCTGCATATCCCATCTGTTTTTTCATTTTTGAGTTCTCAGGGAAAATTTCAGCACTTATTCCACTGTTGCGCAATGCTTTGATATAGCGCAGTGAAGCCGAAGCCTCTGCTTCACCGAAATTTGTAAACATTACACGAGTAGTAGTACAAGTACTTGCCGGATATAGATTCAAAGTATTAAGAACATCAAATATACGGTCAGCTCCAAAACTTATTCCGACACCCGACACTCCATCCATGCCGAATACCCCAGTGAGATTATCATATCTACCACCACCGGTGATACTACCCATCTCCACATCATTTGCCTTCACTTCAAGAATCGAACCGGTGTAATAATTAAGCCCACGTGCCAATGATACATCAAGCTCCAATACCGAACGCAGACCAATATTCGACACATTATCAATTACATATCTAAGTTCTTCAATACCCTTGCAACCAACTTCGCTTGTAGCAAGCATCGACGATAGACTATCTATTTTCTCTTGATTAGTTCCGTTAAGCGTAAGGAGAGGTTCAAGTATTGCTATTGCCTCGGGAGTAATACCTTTTTCGGCAAGTTCAGCATTTACATTTTCAAGACCGATTTTGTCAATCTTGTCAATTGCCACTGTTATATCTATTATTTTATCAGGAGCACCTATAATCTCAGCAATACCACTCAATATCTTACGATTATTCAACTTTATAGTGATATTTATGCCCAATCTGGCAAACACTTCATCGATCAATCCAATAAGCTCAATTTCATTGAGAAGAGAGTCCGACCCTACAACATCGGCATCACATTGGTAAAACTCACGATAACGACCTTTCTGCGGTCGATCTGCACGCCACACAGGCTGAATTTGATAACGCTTGAATGGGAATTGCAACTCATTGCGATGTTGCACCACATAGCGCGCAAATGGGACAGTGAGGTCATAGCGTAACCCCTTTTCACAAAGCACAGAGGTTAGCTTATTGCAATTACGCTCAAGCAACTGTTCATCCGAGGCAGAACGCAGAAAATCACCACTATTCAATATCTTAAATAGTAACTTATCACCCTCTTCACCATATTTACCCATCAATGTAGATAGATTTTCCATTGCAGGAGTTTCAATTTGTTGAAATCCATAAAGTAGAAATACCTCCTTAATCGTATTGAAAATATAATTGCGTTTCGCCATTTCTTCGGGCGAAAAATCTCTTGTTCCCTTTGGGATTGATGGTTTCTGTGCCATTTTAATAAGCCTTTGTAATTTATATGCAAAGATACACATTTTATGCATCACCTCGCAAATTTACAAAAACATATCAGATTGAAAACACATTATAACATAGTAAAAAAATGTGGCACACCTAATAGCGCAACCACATTCCCAGCCTATTTCGACGATCGAAGAGCTTTCCCCTTAATTATAGGCAGTAGCAACTCCGTGTATCGACTAAAACCAACATCAGTAAAATGAATTCCATCAACGGTTGCCTCCCCGTCATCACCAATTATTTTATTCCAAAATATTCTTTGTAACGGTCATATAGATGCCCGGCTTGCAAATATGCTGATTGCGGACTCATAAAATGGCTAAATTCAAATGTTATTGCCTTATCGTAACCGGCACGCTGTGCAGCTTCGAGTTTCATTCTTAATTTATCAAATTTGATTGGGAAAAATTTTATAGGCATATCACGATCAAACGATTCTGCATTTGTCCAGCATTCCATATTGTATTTATCGGCAAGACGCTTGTTTACTGTAAAAAATGCATCTAATTCATCATAATCTATGTGACCATCTTGAAATGCACAAGCATCTACAACATCATGAATACCTTCAAATATTTCACCCCATTCCTTTTCATGCTGCTCTACACTCACGGCATCCTCTTTAGCAAGATTACCTCCACTTGCCATTACGGCTTTTTTGCCATCAATCCAAGGTGAAATAAAGGTTGGGAGTCCTCCAGAAACATCTTTACATTGTTTTCCCATCGCATGAAATGCTCCTATAGCGCCCTTTGTCTGGCGGCTGATTTCACCACTTATATACCATCCTTGAAAACTTTTATGTTTGCTTCCATATTCTTTCCACACCTCATCGATTACATATTTATTATCCTCAATCTCCCAACTCAGGTCGCCCGTGTCCCAATAGCGACCCGAATCGTAGAGCCCAAAATAAAACTTCATTTTATATTTGTCGGCAAGGCGCAAATACATATCAAGCAAATCTTTTGATGGCATATAGCAACCTTTCTTTAATAGATATTTTGATGGATAAGTAATGAATTTCCTATATCCTGAACGTATCATTATTACTGTATCAATGCCAATAGCTTTCATATGACGAAATTCAATATCCCATTCTGCTTCGCCCCAATTTTGATGAGGGATGTCATGTGAGATTTCATCAAGGAATGTCCCTGTAATTTTTAAGCCGGTAGGCTTTACTAATAATTTATTATCTCCTGTTATTATTTTAGATTCAGACTTCCTTTCGGATGCTCCCAAAGATGGTATTACAAGAGCTGATGCTCCTGCAAGTGCCAAATCCTTTATAAATTTCCTACGATCTCCCATTATGATGTAATTATTCTTTATTTTGACATTACTATTAATACAATAACCATTAATACAAACAATCAATACAAATATACATGTTATTTTTTATTATATAATAGGTATTTAATAAAAAACTTTATTAACACATAAATAATCACATCCATAA
>CAZYEO010000180.1:0-3844 GCA_964646495.1 uncultured Muribaculaceae bacterium | reverse complement strand
TTGAAAATAAGTATTATACAGTTTTGGCATACTTATTATTGATATATGAGTAATATTTTAATAATCAATATATGAAAACTTATAAAATCTATTCTATTGTAGTAATGTTACTTATACCCTTAGTGCTTAATGCTGGATATATGATAACAGGTAAGGTAATAGTGGCAAATGACGATAATCCTGTATTTTCGGTAATTGTCACACCAAGTGATACAGTTACTAAACCGATAAGTGCCACTTTTAATGATGAGGTTTTTCAGATACCGATGGACACAGCGTACTATAAAGGCACATTGGAGATTAGTGTGATGGGTTATAGTACATTCTCATCTCCTATAAAACTGAATGCTGCCAACCTTGACTTAGGCACGATAACTATAAGTGATAGAAATTTAGAGCTAAAGGAAGTCACTGTAAAGGGAAAACGAATACATATAGAACGAGATGGATTAAATTTCACTATTTCCAATATTCAAGGTACTCACTTAGGGGAGGCAGGGAACCTTATGGATATGCTTAAATGGACTCCGGGGGTAATCGTGAAAATGGGTGAGAATATCAGCGTTATGGGTAAAGGTACTCCCGAAATATATATAAATGATCGAAAGATTATGTCGCAATCGGAACTATTCGGGATACAATCATCGGAAGTTAAAAGAATAGAAGTCGTGAGAGAGCCTACGGTTAAATCCGCAATATCCTCAAATGCCGCAATTATGATTTATCTCAAAAAACCGCTGAAAGATTATGCCGGCGCATCGCTCACAAATTCAACAGATTTTTTCAGCCGTGTTTCTAATTCTTCATCGCTCAATCTCAATGGTAAGTATGGAATTCTTTCGGCATCTGCATCTTTTTCATATTCTTATCGTAATGGCAAAGCTTTTGACTACTCTGGTACTACAATAACACATTCTTCCGATAATATTTTTAGTAATAATTCCGATGGATATTTTACCTATTTATCTAATCGATATAATATATTCGGAGGAATAAATCTTAATTTTAACCCCAAATCTATTTTTACACTCCAATACTCAGGAGTAATATCCGATGATAAATTAAGCACAAATCACTCTCAAAATATTAATGACAATAATAATGAGTATTCAAAGCATAATATATCAAATAATAATTCGGATAAAGACCGGCACAGCGTTTCAATGAGCTATGCCTTGACAAGAAATGCAAACTCAAAATTAATGTTGGTGGCAGATTATGCAACAAACAATACAAATAACATAGGTAATATTTTAGAACGGAATCTTAATACGCTAAATGAGAATATGACGCACATAAATTCCATGTCTAAATATAATATATATACATTTAATAGTGATTATACATTTAAAATAGGAAAAGAGGATGATGAAAAGATAGGAGTATCAGGAAGCTATATAAGCAACAAAAACGATATGGTGAGAAATGAAGTGCCACAAATCATGTCGAGAGATAATTTTAATGGTGCAGCTTATGCAAATTTTCATCGTTGGTGGGGCAAATTTAATGTTTCGGTGGGATTGAGATATGAATATGACCGTACGGTTACGAAGTTGAATGAGGATGGGAAAATAACCGATTTGACAAAGGAATATTCAAATTTATTTCCAAATGTGCGTGTGGCATTTATGCCTCGTAAGGGAAATATATATGCAATTAATTACAGGCGTACATTTGGCGTACCACAATTTAGCCAACTAAGTCCTATTGTGGTGTATGAGGATTCATTGCACTATTCTGTAGGGAATCCATTGCTGAAACCTGTTTTTCGTGATCGAGTTGGCTTGACGTTTAATTGTTTGAAAGATTTTACATTTGCTGCTTCGTATTCTTACCTAAAAAACCAAATTGTAGAAATGGATTATCAAGATGCTCAAAACTCAAATATTATAGTAAATAAACCTAATAATATCCATAGCTCTCATGCTTGGGATATTAGCGTGGACTATATGCTTTCGCTTGATAAAATTAGCTTATCTGTATATGGAATATTGGAAAGTAGTCATATTAAGATTCCATATCTTGGCAAATTGGAATCGCATACCAATGTTGGGGTATATCTTTCTACAAATTTTTCATATCGTTTCTTAGAAAATTATGAAATTTATACTCAGATAAACTATCAATCCCCATGGCGATATGGTGCGAAGTCAATTGGATATTCTATGGGTATAGATATGGGAGTTTCCGCTAAGTTTTTCAAAAAACGACTATATGTATCTTTAGATATGAATGACATATTACGAAAAAGCGTAACACCTTGGTGGGAAAATAAGGCGAATAATACTTACACTTGGCGAAAAAATGAATATGATACGCGTGGCGTAACTCTTAGGCTTAGATATACATTCAATTCCATCAATGTTAAATTCACGAAAAAGAGTGGTAATGACAAAATGTTACAGCGCTCTAACGATTAAATGATTAAATTTGTGTATCATCATAAAATTGAAATATGATTAATGTATATAATCTATCAAAAAGTTTTGACGGAGCAGATATATCAACTATAGCTCTCAATAATATAAATTTGCATATTCAACAAAAAGAGTTCGTTGCCATAATGGGTCCATCTGGGTCTGGAAAAACAACACTCCTTAATATCATTGGACTTCTTGAAATTCCAGTATCGGGAGAAGTCTTTTTTCAAGGCATAAAACTTAATGACTTAAATAATACACAGCTTGCCGAATTGAGGAAAGGGAATATTGGATTTATATTCCAAAACTTTAACTTGATTGATGAGTTAACGGTGTGGCAGAATGTAGAGCTACCTCTCAAATATCTTAAAATTAAGCCTCAAGAACGTAGAGAGCGGGTAGCAACAATTCTAAAAGAGATGAAAATAAGTCATAGGGCGGAATACTATCCTTATCAACTTTCTGGGGGACAACAGCAACTTGTAGCAGTGGCAAGAGCTGTAATTACCAATCCTAAATTAATAATAGCTGACGAACCTACAGGAAATCTTGATTCGGCAACAGGGGAATCTATTATGGAAATATTAACGGAACTCAATCGCAAAGGATCCACGATAATAATTGCTACTCATAATAAGCGAGATGCATATTATGCCCATAGAGTTATTAATCTGTTTGACGGTTCAATTGCTGTTTTGGTAAACAATATATAGGATGTACAGAAAACCAATGTTTTATAAAATGACAGAGATTAAACGATGGTTTAAGGTGTCAAATTTGTTTGCACTTTTAGGGCTTTGCGTTGCGTTTGTAGCGTTCTTTATAATAATGCTTCAAATTAAATTTGATATAGGATATGACCGTTATGACGATAAACTCGGAAATATTTTTCAAATTGAAGCTATAGTTGAATCTGAGCCACAGATAACATTGAGTTATCCTTTGTATGAATCTTTGGGTTTGAGCGAGAACACTAAGATAAAGCGAGTGTGCGCAACATTATTTGAATCTAAAGTAAAATGTGAGATAAATGGGGAGGTGAAAAGATTTGATGTTTTACCTGTAGAGCATACTTTTTTTGATTTGTTCCCATTTAAATTTATCAAAGGAAATGCTTATGATTTGAATGACAACAGAAAGATTCTAATTCCACAAAGTATGGCATTAAAATATTGGAATACAATTAATGTTGTGGGAAAAATTATTTCAATTAGGGATGAAAATATCGGGTTTCCTGAAAAATGGATTATTGATGGTGTGTATAAAGATTTTCCTGATAATTCATCTTTGAAGAATATTATCTACACAAAACTTCCGGTATCTGAAATTGATAAAATGTGGTCTGTATGGAATTATACTATTTATGTAGAATTGGAAAATGCTGGTCACAAAATCGAGGTGGAAGGATGGATTAATAAATATCT
>CAZYEO010000179.1:0-3899 GCA_964646495.1 uncultured Muribaculaceae bacterium | reverse complement strand
TCTTTGCTCCGAGGTTAGTTGTTTGTACATTAGTAATACAAAATTAATTAATCTTTGGGAGACTTCGGTCTCCTTTTTTTGTATTACTATCTGAATCTTTTTATGGGGGTTACGCACCCCCAAACCCCGCGGTGCTTTTCATAGATTAGAAGCTACTTTTTTCGCACTTCTATCTTGAACTTGCGATAAGAAAAAACGCCATACACGCTCATTCTACTACATTTCAGCCATTTACGTCAATGTTAAATAATGTACACACATTCACGCCAATTTCATTTGTTTGTATAATGCTATTTTTACGTCATATTTAGTGCCAAATAATCAATCATATTATACCACATAAAAGCACTGAATTAACACAAATAAGTGCATATATTTATTATATATTCTATAAAAAATAACCAGCTACATAAAAATATAAACATAATAAAGACTTTTCAGCATTGTTCATATATTACTACACACAACATCCTATTCCTATTTATATATAACACCTGATATTATAGCCTACAGATGCAAGCTCGAAATATAAAGAATTATATTTATGAATTACCCTCCTTTTGTTGTAAGAAAACCTTTGGAGATACTCCATAATACCGTTTGAAAAGGTGATTAAAATGGGAGATAGTCTGGAATCCGCATGAATACGCTATAGATGAAATGGGCTGCTGATCATGCAACGGCCCCTCTGTCAGTACATATCGCAGTGGGATTTTCTATTTTCATCCTCTCTATTGCAATTGCTTATGCTTCTCTCAAACTTTACGACGAACCAGTGAGAGAATGGCTCAAACAACATTTTCTTATCGGTAAAAAACAAAATAAATAATGAAAATAGACCATATAGCACTCTACGTGCATGACCTCGAAGGCATGAAACTATTCTATGAGAAATATTTTGGGGGAGTTGCCGGAGTAATTTACCATAATCCCAAAACCAACTTTAAGAGCTATTTTCTCACATTCGGCGACAATGCAAGTTTAGAGTTGATAACCCGTCCAGAGGTCACTAAAATCGACAAAAAACAATTTAATTCGGGATTCATTCATTTGGCATTCAGCGTCGGCACAGCAAATAATGTAAATTTACTTACCGAACAACTTAACGCCGACGGATTTAGAATATTTAGCAATCCACGCGTCACCGGAGATGGTTGTTATGAAAGTTGCATTATTGATCCTGAAGGAAACTACATTGAAATAACCCAATAATTCAAATATATTCATATTTACAATATTATAATTATCTTTCTATTACCACACTTTAATCCTACACGTACCAAATTACAACAAGGAGCATAACTATCAAAATGAGTTATGCTCCTACTACTTAAATATATTTATAGCATGAATGTGATGTTACTATAACTGTAAAATATAATATAGAATCAATAATTAAAATTTGTAGGTTTTACAAATACCTTAAATTTCTGAATCATTCCCGGATTACCTACCTTAGTGCAAGGTAAATCCTCAAATCCTCCAATATTATATTCCTTTTGAAGATCAATTACAATTTGATGAGGAAAGGCAACATTATCAATTGTCTGCCAATATGTTGATTCTTGCAAGTCAAATATTTTATCGGCAGTTCTATTACCGCTACGAGTTTCTTCACTATCAGCATAGGAAATTTTCCATTTATCGCGAGGGATTCTATTCCCCTCTGAATCTAAAATATAGAACTCAGATATTGTTGCAATGTTTGTGCCGTCAAAAGAGTTAATAGCTTCAAAACAAAAATAGCGTCCTTTTTTATTATTTGTAAAATTCACTCTTTGCCAACCAGTCTGTTGTTTTAAAGTACCTTGCATTGCAACTTGTTCAAGATTTAATTTGATATTCTCACCCTGCTTGCGGTGTGTTTCAGGAACAGGAACCCTTAGCTTGTCTAAGATAGGTTTCTCCAGACCATTAACAACAGCTTTTTCAGGGCCTTTAATATCAAATACAATAATTTCATTTTCGCCCTCTTTCAACCAACATCCAGGCATAAAAAGAGTTTGTTGTGGTCCGATTTCCCAAAATCGTCCCATTGCATGACCGTTCACCCAAACCAATCCTTTCCCCCATGTTTCCATATTAAGAAAGGTGTCTCCAACTTTATTCAAATTGAAGGTAGCACGATAATATGCAGGTGAACTAATTTTTTTTGACTTTTTGAACTTTTTATTTTTTGCAAAATCATAGTCAACCGGGAAATTATATATTGTCCATCCGTTGAGTTCAGTAGCTTTGCCATTTTTCACAAGTTCTACTTTTTCCGTTATACCCTTACGGTCATGTATTGATTTATCGAAATTAACACGTCCCATTGCTTCTACAAGAAGATCTAAAGTAGCACCCGAGGGTATAGCAGGCAATGTAACCTCTTGTTCTCCCTGTCGTCTATCAAGACGCTTCAATAACTTTCCATTAATATAAACCTGAGTCCAGTCATGTTGTTCTGTTATTTTCAATACAGTACCCTCCGCCACTTGCGGTAGTTTTATACGATAAAGAATCGTTCCCCACCCTTGATCAAATTTTTCCATGGGAGAAATTTTCTTTGACAATTTCTTTTCAGGTAAATTATCGAAAAGCGGAGCAACTTGATTAAAATGAATTGGTGAGATTTTAATTACAGGTAAAGCCTTAGGTATTTCCGATAATTTCTCCCCTTGTGGCATATATTGCGAAAGCATATTGCGCAGCGCAAAATATTTATCGGTTGTCCACCCGGCTTCACTTATCGGGGCATCATAATCATAAGAGCTGCACATCGCACTATAGGCAGGATTATTAGCTCCACCCCAATGCCCAAATGTAGTTCCTCCATGGGTCATATACAAACTAAACGAGATATGTTTATCCAACATTTCTTTTAATCCATCTACCATAACATTCCCCTCACGAGTTTCATGCTTTCTGCCCCAGTGGTCAAACCAACCACTCCAAAATTCACTACACATTAATGGCGTTTCAGGTCGTAATTCTTTCAATTTCGCAAATTGCGCATCAATATCCGAACCTGTTCCGAAATTCACAGTCCACAATAAGTCATCTAAAGCATTATTTTGGAAATTACTACTCCAATCACATTGGAACAAAGGAACTTCAAAATTCGCTCTCACTAAATCGCGAATTGCGGAAACATAAGGTTTATCTATACCATATGACCCATATTCATTCTCTACTTGAATCATTATAATATTCCCACCACGAGTAATTTGAAGATTGGCTAATTGTTCTCCAACTTTATTCATAAAAATCTTTACTCGATTCATATAGATTGGATCTAATGTGCGTAACTGCACATTGTCATTTTTGAGTAACCACCAAGGCAATCCTCCCATCTCCCACTCTGCACAAACATAAGGACCCGGGCGTACTATAACATACATTCCGTGTTTCTGAGCCAATTTACAAAATTCTGCTATATCCTTATTTCCAGAAAAATCAAAATTATTTTCCGTTTCTTCGTGCAAATTCCAAAATACATATAAGCAAATAGTATTCATTCCAAGAGCCTTGCTCATCTGAATTCTATGTTCCCAATACTCTCTTGGAATACGAGGATAATGTATCTCGGCAGCTTTAATGATAAATGGTTTACCATCCATCATAAATGTTTTTTTCCCTATTTCAAACTTCCCCATAAGCTCACCTGCTCCACAGGTGAAGGGTATAGAAATTAAAAGAAATAAAGCTATTATAAATCTATTTTTCATCAATTCATTGTTTTATTTGTTTCCAAATTTAGCGGGCTTATTAACCATTTCAAAAATAATGTTACCTCCATTTTTTATGTCCGAATGCTTCAATACAAGAGTTTCAACTATTACATTATACGATAAAGGCAACCTCTGAACGAATTACCTCCCATGCGATACATATTGGCTGATGGTCCACCAAGATCT
>CAZYEO010000178.1:0-3911 GCA_964646495.1 uncultured Muribaculaceae bacterium | reverse complement strand
TAAATAAATCAAAGTATTAACATAATCTTATTTATTTAGTTTACTTTTGCGATAAATAATATATTATCTGACATGAGATTATTAGCATTAATTGGATCAATTTTAGTATGTAACATAATATTTGCGCAAGGATATTATGAACTTATAGACTCTGCTGACAACTTCATCAAAAAAGAAGATTTTGCTAAAGCAGAAACAGCAATACTACAAGCTCTAAAAACTGAACCTGCAAATTTAAATAACTCTCTTCTTCTATCCAACCTCGCTACACTTCAAAGAAACGAGGGAAGGAACTCCGAAGCTCTTAACAACTATTCGTTGGCATTGCAAATGACTCCTAATGCCACTGTTCTCCTTAGCAACCGCGCTACATTATATTTAGAAATGGACAGTATATCTCAAGCATATAAAGATTTTGAAAAGATAATGTCTCTTGATAGCAAGGATATTGATTCTCGCTATAACCATGGTATGATTACTCTTATTGCCGGTGATATGGTAACAAGCAAAGCTGACTTTGATGAAATATTGAAAATAGATTCTAAATCTTATGAAGGTAAAAGTGGATTAGCATTATGGTATAAGCACAATAAAAACTACGAAGAAGCCATAAAGTTATATAGCGAATTGATTAAAAAATACACATCTTCCACGCTATTGACTAATCGTGCAGAATGTTATATATGGCGAAAGCAATTGGCACTGGCATCCGATGATCTTAATTCTGCCTTGAAAATTAATTTTCGTGACGGTTATGCCTATCTGTTGAAGGCAAAACTTAATAAATTGCGATTCCAAAATGATGAGATAAAACAGAATGTTGAACTCGCAATTAAATATGGCGTTGAGCCTAAGGTTATTGACGAACTCCTGAAATAAAAGGTAATTTTTAATGTGAAATATATTTTGTCAAGTCTGAAAAGTTGCTTAAATTTGCTCTATGATTTCATTGATAGAACATATTGAATACCTTGCAAGCACGCACGATTGTGTGATAATTCCAGGGTTAGGAGCAATTATTGCCCAATACAATCATTCATATTATGATGATAAAATTGGTGCATTTAGAGCCCCCACACGTTCTTTAAGTTTTAATGAAACCATCATTACGAATGATGGGCTTTTAGCAAATTCAATTGCAAGACGCGAAGGTAAATCATATGAAAAATCATTGGCATTAATTGGTGAAGAGGTTTCATCAATCAAAACTCAGTTAATGCAAGGAAATGAAATTCCAATCGGACGAATCGGACGAATGAGTCTTAATATTGAAAACTCAATCATATTTGAGCCATTCAAATCACAACATTTCAAAAACGATTACTTCGCTCTTAAATCTTTTTCAATGCCTTTGTTAAGCGAACGTATTGCCTTGACTAAAACTATCGAGGAAAAACAAAACGTATCGCCACAAAAAGACATATTATATCTGCCGATTTCAAGAGGATTTTTCAAAATCGCCGCATCAATTATTTTATTAATAAGCCTTGGGTTCCTCCTTAGCACTCCCATAATCGTAGATGATAAGCAAGAAATGGCGAGTTTTGCCCCAACCGTAAAAAGACCCGTAGCTGAAGCGATAGATTACTCTAAAATGGAGTTATTTATTACTATTCCTGTTGATGAAAATTCATTGGAAACTGAAATAAATACATCATTAACTGAAAATATAGTATCCGAGCCAAAAGCAGATGATATTATTAAAACTCCTACACAAAAAGCTCCTGTTAAGGAGATAAGACAGAAGGATGAAACAAAAAGCACTCCCCGCATACAATTACAGAGTAATGAATCCGATGAGTATTTTTTAATTGTATCATCACTTGAAACTCTACCTTTAGCTGAAAGACATATCACACGTTCAAATGATTCATCGATGAGAATCATGCAATTTGGTGGCAAATACAGAATATACGTTGCATCAAGCAACTCCAAGTCTGAGTTGTCTAAACTTGCCCAATCATCAACAATAAAATCTCGTTATCCTGGAGCATGGGTATGTAGAAAATAGAAATTGTGTATCAAAGAATAAATAGATCAGGGAGACTTCATTTATATGATTGTCTCCCTGATCAGTTTTTTATAAAGAATCTATATGTATATCTTTAACGGCGCGACCCGAGGGCTCGTTAAGATTTTGAAAAGATTTGTCCCATGCCAGCGCTTCAGGAGTGCTACAAGCCACGGAAGGAACTGACGGTACACATTGCGCTGCAGTCTGCGATGGAAAATGTTCCTCAAAAATCGTACGGTAATAATACTCTTCTTTATTGCGAGGAGTATTAATTGGAAATCTTTTATATGCATTTTTCATCATCTCATCACTCACTTGGCGAGATGTAATTTCTTTCAATGAATCAATCCAATTATATCCTACGCCATCAGAAAATTGTTCTTTTTGTCTCCATGCCACTGATTCCGGGAGAATATCTTCAAATGCCTTTCTAAGTATCCATTTCTCCATTCGCCCATTTATTGACATTTTAGATTCTGGATTTAGACGCATTGCAACATCCATGAACTCTTTATCAAGGAAAGGAACACGACCTTCCACTCCCCATGCAGCCAAGGCTTTATTCGCACGAAGGCAATCATATAGATGAAGTTTATGGAGTTTTCTTATGGTTTCTTCGTGAAAGGCCTTAGAATTTGGAGCTTTATGAAAATATAGATAGCCTCCAAAAATTTCATCGGCTCCTTCACCCGATAACACCATTTTGATTCCCATAGATTTAATTACGCGTGCTAAAAGATACATTGGGGTCGAAGCTCGCACAGTAGTTACATCATAAGTCTCTATGTAATATATCACATCACTTATAGCATCGAGTCCTTCTTGTATCGTGTAATGTATTTCATGATGAACAGTGCCTATCATGTCGGCTACTTTTTGAGCAGCAATAAGATCAGGAGCATCTTTAAGCCCTATTGCAAAAGAATGAATGCGTGGCCACCATGCAATCTGCTTCCCATCGCTCTCAATTCGTTTATTGGCATATGTATTGGCAATTGCAGATATTATTGAAGAATCAAGTCCTCCTGATAACAACACTCCATAAGGTACATCACTCATCATTTGTCTTTTTACTGATTCTTTGAGAGCATCACGCAATGTATCAATGTCTGAATCATTATTTTTTACAGCGTTATACTCCATCCAATCGCGTGAATACCATTCAACAGCAGTAGGAGTGTTGCTTGTAATATAATATCCGGGTGGAAATGGCTCTATTGATTTACATTTTCCTTCAAGAGCTTTAAGTTCTGAAGCAAAATATAAAATACCTTTTGAATCATTGCCCATATATAATGGTATTATGCCCATATGATCACGCGCTACCATAAAAAAATCTTTCTCGGAATCATATAAAGCAAACGCAAAAATGCCATTAAGTTCCTCTAAGAAATTTATCTCTTTTTCTTTGTATAAAGCAATTATTACTTCGCAGTCACTTCCTGTCTGAAAATTATACTTACCAACAAATCTTTCTCTAATTTCACGATGATTGTATATTTCGCCATTCACAGCAAGTATGATTTTCCCATCATTACTTTTCAATGGCTGTCCTCCAGATTGTGGATCTACAATTGAGAGACGTTCATGTGCCAATATTGCATTATTACCACAATATATTCCTGACCAATCCGGACCACGATGTCTTAATTTCTTTGACATCTTTAAAATTTCCCCCCTCATTGTTTCAATGGAGTCATTAATCTTGAATGCAGCAACTATTCCACACATAATGTTATTATATAAATTAAAACAAAATATTTTTGTTTGCAAATTTATATATTTAATATCATTATGCAAATATTTCAAACAAAAATATATCATATTGTTTGTATTAAATTTAATTTGCATATCAAATGTACATATCTGTATATCTATTACAAAACTACAATTTGCC
>CAZYEO010000177.1:0-3938 GCA_964646495.1 uncultured Muribaculaceae bacterium | reverse complement strand
ATTGAAGAAATAATTTTTATAAGTTCTTGAATCTGAAATTCCGACAATTTCTACCGCAATCAAGAATGAAAATAGATATGTTTACGCATAGCGTGGACTTTTTTGTATTCATTTTTATTGCGAAGGCCGTCGGAAGCCACAGATTTAGAATGAATGGCAAAGAAGATCCACGCCTTGAGTTTAATATAGGGTAACCCAATGTTGTGGAAAAAAAATAGTAATAGTAAAAAGTTTATATTTATGCACATTGGGAAACAAATAGAAAGCGTTGTACGCAGTGAAGGTAGATCCGTTGGTTGGTTAGCAAAAAATATATCATGTGAACGGGCAAACGTATATAATATTTTTAAACGTCGTTCAATTGATACAAATTTATTGGCTAAAATATCAGAAGTATTAAATCATAATTTTTTTGAAGACATAGCAAATGAGACAAAAAGAGATAAATAGTTTTTTGTAATAAGAAGATTTTGTGCTAACAAATGTTTTATTTCTTATTATATTATTGATAAGAAGTAAAAATGTGATTTTTTTTGTATTTTTGCCATATTAGTAATTATTAAAAAGTACACCTTTTATTTATGGGAAAATACATAATCATATTTTTATTGTGCTTTAATATTTCAATTACTATAAAAGCTCAAAAGATTGTGTTTACCCCTCAGTGGTGTGCGCAAAGTCAATTTGCGGGCTTCTATGCCGCGCATCAGCAGGGGTTTTATGAAAATGCTGGAATTGGTGTGGATATAAATTACCCGAATATTGCTGAAAATCCAATAAATAGATTGAAATCGGGAGAAGCTGATGTTATTAACATGAATCTTATGCAAGCTCTTGCATATCGAGCTTCTGGATTGAAGATAATAAATGTAATGCAGACATCACACATAAGTAGTATGTGCATTGTGTCGCATTTCCCAATCAAGGGAATTGAATCATTTTCGGGAAGAAAAATAGGATTATGGGCTTATATAAATCCAAGCCTCATAAATCACATCATGTCTCATCTTAAAATTAATTTGGATATAATACCATTTGACGGTGGCGTTAATCTGTTTCTGTCGAAAGCTATCGATGCCATGATTATAACGAGTTATAATGAATTATATCAACTGAAACAATGTGGGTTCAATATTACTTCTGATAATTGTATTAAGTTGTCGGATATAGGTATTGATTCTCCCGACGACGGAATATATGTAATGGAAGACTATTACATAAATAACAAGGAGTTGATTGATAAATTTGTGACTGCTACTGCAAAAGGCTGGATATGGGTGAGAAATAACCCTGAAAAGGCATTGGAATTGGTTATGCAGGAAACCCATCGTAATGATTCACCGACCAATAGGTATATTCAAGAAAATATGCTTCGGGAAATATTGAGGTTACAGGCTTATTCGCCCGACAACCGTCAGCAATTCAGATTGAGCAAAAATGAATTTGAAAAATCCCTATATGGTATTTTTCAAGACTCTTCAAAAAAGGAACTATTTAAGTATGAAGAGTTTGTAAAACCATAAATATAATTATGAAATTTAGAATTAAATTTTTTGCTACAAGATTAAGTTTATATACTATAATATTCACCATCATCATATTTTCGGTGATAATGATAACATTCTATATAGCCAATAGAAGAACTATTATCAAAAATGCAATCGAAAATACACATTCTCTTCTATATACAATGGCAGTGAAGATAGATGATAAACTTAATATGGCTGAAATTGCGTTGATTAATTGCGAGTGGATGGTTAAGGAGAATATTAATCAACCCGACTCTCTTTATAAAATCATTAAATCGCTGGTAATAAACAATGAAGTAATCACCGGGAGTGCAATAGCTTTTGAGCCGAATTATTATCCACAGAAAGGGGAGTATTTCATGCTTTATGGTTCGGAAGATGCTCGTGATTCAACTATTGTAGAAATTAAAAAATTGGGAGATGAAAAATATCATTATTTCACTATGGATTGGTATCAAATACCAAAATTGCTGAATAAAAATTATTGGAGTGAACCATATTTCGATAAAAATGGTGGTAATTATATGATGTGCACTTTCTCGCGACCTATTTATGATGACAGCGGGAAATTGATATGTATATTCACAGCCGACATTTCATTATCTCAATTCACTGATATTGTGAATAGTCTTGAACCTTACGAATCGAGTTATTCATTTATGCTAAGTCGCAACGGATACTATATCACTCATTATAAAAAGGATCGTATAATGAGTGAAACTATTTTTTCCAACGCATTTCTTACGAAAAACAAGCAATACGAGCAGGTAGGGCATGATATGATTGATGGGAAAACCGGGACTATTGAATTTGATAATAATGGGGAAGTATCTTACGCATTTTACACATCTATTCCCGATATTGGTTGGTCGATATGTAACGTGTGTCCTGCCGATATAATTTTATCTGATCTTCATTCTGCCACAATCAAAATATTCATATTGTTTTGTATAGGAGTGATACTACTGTTTATATCTACATTTTTGGTTATAAAGCGATTGTCTAAGCCACTTGAAGATTTTTCGTTATCGGCACAACAAATCGCACATGGTAATTTTAATGTGAAACTTCCTAAAGTGAAATCTCATGATGAGATGGAAACCCTTCACAATTCTTTTGCCAAAATGCAGGAATCCCTTGTAAAATACATCGAAGATCTTAAAATATCAACTACTAACAATCAGCGAATTGAAAGTGAGTTAAACATTGCACGAGAAATACAAATGGGAATGCTCCCTAAGATATTTCCACCATTCCCTGAACGTTTGGATGTGGATTTAGGAGCAGTGTTGCATCCTGCTCGTGAAGTAGGAGGGGATTTATATGATTTCTTTATAGAGGATAATAGACTGTATTTTGCCATAGGTGATGTATCGGGAAAAGGGGTTCCTGCATCTTTGGTGATGACTATCACAAGTAGTATATTCCGTTCTATCGCACCATCCACACAGGATACTCGACATATAATTGCTGCCATTAATAAGGCGGTATGCGAGGGTAATAGCTCGAATATGTTTGTGACTATGATCGTGGGAATACTTGATTTATCGACTGGAAATATGGATATATGTAATGCCGGTCATAATCCGTTTATCACTGTGACACCCGATGGTGACACTAATTATGCTATACTTAATCAGAACCTTCCTATAGGAATTATAAATGATTTTGAATATGAAAACAACAAGTTTACTTTGCGTCCAAATTCAAAAATAATATTATACACAGATGGCATAACCGAAGCTGAAAATGAAATGCAACAGTTATACTCCGAGAAAAGGCTATTGGATATAATTTCTCAATATTCTTCAGATTCGGTAAATATCTTGATTGATAAAATATTGTCATCTGTACATGATCATGTGAAAGAAACTCCTCAAAGTGATGATTTGACTTTATTGGTTATAAATTACAAACCTCTTGGTATGAAACAATTGAACAAAGAATTAGTGATTTTCAATGATAATAATGAAATATTGAAAATTCAAGCTTTTGTTGAAGAGATTGGTGAATCCTTAAACTTGTCGATGGCAATGGTTACAAATATTAATCTTGCTCTTGAAGAGGCGGTTGCAAATGTGATAATGTATGCATATCCTCC
The DNA here is from genome assembly GCA_964646495.1 of uncultured Muribaculaceae bacterium. Lineage (GTDB taxonomy): Bacteria > Bacteroidota > Bacteroidia > Bacteroidales > Muribaculaceae > HGM05232. Next base: position 308 of record CAZYEO010000177.1, on the reverse strand, counting down.
TCCAGAAAAAAATATCATACACTTATATGCTGCTTATACTGATAATAAACTTACGTTTATACTCACGGATAAGGGGATACCATTTGACCCGACACAAGCAACAATCCCAGATATTAATCTTCCGATTGAAGAACGACCAATAGGAGGGTTGGGCATCTTAATTGTGAGAAAAATAATGGATGAGGTTACTTATAATCGCATTGATAGCGAGAATCATCTCACTCTGATAAAAAAATTCTAATAACTATATGACAATGACAACCGAAATTATACAAAAGGGAGAAGTGACCATTCTATTTGTAGATGGT
>CAZYEO010000176.1:0-4004 GCA_964646495.1 uncultured Muribaculaceae bacterium | reverse complement strand
GATCTATATTGTATGCAACTGTATTCTTTGCCCTATCTAAAATTTTGAAATTTAACGAAATGTCAATGATTATAGGGATGATTCATCGAAAATAAATGAATTATACATTTATCCATTTCTGATTATCTTCATCAAAACGTTTGATTATTTTGGCTGGATTACCTACTGCTATACTCAAATCAGGAATATCCTTTGTAACAACACTTCCGGCTCCCACTTGACAACGTTTACCTATTTTCACACCGGGAAGCACTACACAATTTGCACCGATATGTGACTCAGCACCAATTATGGTGGGACGAACATCAAGCGCTTGCTTAGATGAATTTTGTGTGCCGTCCTTATATCCGTGGTTAAATCCTGATACAAATACATTCTGTCCCAGCCCACTACCGTCACCCATAGTCACAGGACCAATCACTACTGATCCTATCCCTACCCTTGCACGCTTCCCTATTATTACATCTCCGGCACCATTATTGATTGTAGTAAAATCTTCTATAGTAGAGTATTCTCCCACATCAAACCGCTTCCACGGAAACACATCAATGCGTGAACGCCAACGGCGTATCACTGCCCCTTTGCCACGATTATGCACAAATGGATTTATAAACCACCTCACCCACAATCGAGGTTTTGGATTATTGGATGGAGATATTGCCCATAAAATAAATTTCTTTATTTTGGGATTATCTTTTATTTTTGATTTAAGATTGCTCATTTTCCAATCGGTTTACTATTTCATAAATCTTTTTCACTGAAACATCCCAACTATGCGATTTTGCAAAACGTACCCGCTCGATTCTTTTATTGCTATCTTTAGGCTCGGCAATTGCTTCATCAATCGCTTTATTATATTGCTCATAGTTATCACATAACCACACATAATCTTTGAATAAATCCATAGTGTGAGTGCGAGTGGCAATTGTTGGTTTTCCTAAGGATAGATATTCATCTACCTTTCGCGGATAGTTGCCTATGGTTATTTCATTTAATATCTGAGGATTGCAGCACACATCAAAATGATAAATATAATTTGGCATTTCATCCATTTTCTTTTCACCAAGAAAATAAGCATTGGGTAGATTTTGTATTTCATGATTTTTGAAATACTCATCTTCACGTCCTACAAATACAAATGAAATATCTTTTCGTTCACTTGCTAATTTATATAATAACTCAATGTCTAATCTTTCTATTGAAATCCACCCCGTATACCCTACAATCGGATTAGGAATATTAGTCATTTCAATAGGCTTTGCATAATCTTTATCAAATTCATATATCGACAAATCAACCCCTTGTCCTATGTCATACACATTTGAATTAAAGGAATTTACAGCCCGTGCAAGCTCTTTGGAATTAGCAAGAACACAATTACTCTTTGCACATAAAATTGGTTCCAAACGTGGAGCGTGTCGATTCCAATATTCACTACTCATATTATCGCGACGATAATAAATAGTCATTCGAGGACTGAGCAATTGAGGTAAATAAAAGCTATTGTATATATCGTTATCTATAAATAGATAATAGTTATCCATTTTGAGCTTAATCAAAGCTGTTTTGATGACTTTTGCTATGCGCTTCTGATTAATTTTATTTATGAAGTCAAATAGAAAACCATCAGGAAGTTTATTCTTGGGAATGGCACAAATAGGAATATTTAGGATAAATAAGTTGGCAGCAATTTTTTCGATCACATCACTTTTAATCCCCCAATCAGCCATATTAATATACAAAACTTTATTCTGAGAATTTTTGGATATTTCTATAGCAATATCCTTCACGTTTGACCCCATATGAGAATGCCATCTTTGCATTCCGGTCATAAGGAAATTCATGCTTTTCATGATGATATATGTTATATTTTTTTTGACAGATTTTCTTTAGAATCAGGAAGGTCTTTTTTCTTATCAAAATGCTTAAATAAATTTTTGGCATGAACATTAATTCTTGATGTTAGTATCGAGAATAATGATTCTTTACCTAAATTTTCACATGTAATCTTGGCTGCAGCTTTTTTATTATGTGTAAATTTCAAGGCTCCATACTTCAATAATGCTCGTGCCATAGAACCATCTTCACCTCTAAATATATCTTCTCTATATCCTCCCACCTTACGAGCTAACTCCGTATTATGAGCAAAGACTGCTCCTCTCACACAGAGAGTAGGTCTTTTTATCCGCATTATCCACGTATTAAACGAGCGAACCATTTCATATCCTTTCAGATAAACAGCTGAATGGTTAGCATCCGGGATATATGTATATGTGGATGATACACATGCGACTCCGTCCTTCTCCAAAACGCCCATCATGGCATCCACATATGTGGGTGGATATATGAGATCGGCATCTATACAAAAATAATATTTACCTTTTGCATTTATCAGTCCACACTGTCGGGAAGCTCCGGGACTTTGGTATCTATCTGCTAAATATGGATTGATTCCACATTTTTTAAATATTTCTTCGGTTCTATCAGATGAATTATTATTCACACCGATAATCTCCATTTTATATTTTGATTCCATATTACTTAAAGACCACAAGCATGATGGGATATTTTTCTCCTCATTATATGCTATTACTACCAAAGAAACATCAGGATTAGGCGATGAAAATTTGCTTTTGATCTTCTCGTTTATTTCTTCAAAAATTTCAGAATCAATAGTATCTGGTAATTGATTATGAATTGCATTATATTTTTCGTACCATTTCATATATATATGTATTAAATGGTGTGGTATATTGATAATAATTCTTTGGCAGTGTTATTCCACGAGAAATTCTTAACTCTTTCAAGTCCGTATTTCACTTGGTTATTATATAACGTTTTATCCGACTCTAATTGCATCATTTTTTCTGCAATTTTTTGGGAATCGCTTACATCTACCATTAATGCACCATCTCCGGCAATTTCTGGCAGAGCAGATGAGTCTCCCGTTATCACAGGAGTACCGCAAGCCATTGCTTCAAGCAATGGAATACCGAAACTTTCACGAAAAGATGTATATAGAAATATATCGGCTCCGCTATATATAGCAGGTAAATCACTGTTTTTTATATATCCAGGAACATGTATAAAGGATCTTATCTCTTCGATACCTTCCTCTTTCAGTATCGAATCAAGAACAGTAGGATTAATGTCGGCTAACAATAATGGAAATTTCTCTTTTGATTTACTCAAATATATACTATATGCTTTTAATGTCCCCGGAACATTTTTTTTAGGATCTGTATTACCCAAGAAAAATATATACTTTTCAGCATCAATGTATTTTGACACTATTGGTTTATTGTCATCAATTGGTTTAAAATGAGTGTTATATCCATTGTAAACAGCTATTATTCTATCTTTAGGTAATTTAAGGAAATCTCCAATTCTATTACATTCAAATTGTGATACCGTAATTATTTTCTTGCATTTATCCAATATCTTAGGAACTACAAAACGTCGATACACCCTACCTAAATTCTGATATGTAGATTTATTATCGCTCTGCTTGGGTTCTAAAAATATTATATCGTGTAGCGTGAGAACTAACGGAATATCACACATAATAGGAGCTGTGTTACTGGTGCAATGCAACATATCAACCTTATATTTTTTTGCAGCATGTGGCAAAGCAATTTGCTCCCACAAAGGATATGTAGGGCAATTAAGCTCAATTATATGAAAATTATCGGTAGATTGAAGACATTTATCTTCACCAGGGGCTACAAATATAAAATATTCATTATCATGATCTATCTTCTGCAATTCCTTAATTACTTCAAGAGCTACAAAATCCATCCCATAGCAATAATTACATGTTCAGCATCTGGTGCTCCATAATAATTAAATGGTTTGTATTCTCTTCCTACTGCTTTAGAGATTTCTGCCATGTAGTTAGCAACTACATCTGGTACTGCATCATAGAATTTATTTTGAGCTTCTCTTGTTTGGAAGTAAATATCATCGTTTTGTGCAGTTCCTCTTGTTACTGGGTGCTCTGGATT
>CAZYEO010000175.1:0-4016 GCA_964646495.1 uncultured Muribaculaceae bacterium | reverse complement strand
AATCGTGTGATATTGATATTAAAATGGGCTAAAATATAGCAATTATCCATTCTTTTGTATTAAAACGTAAAAAAAGTTTATTAAAAAGGTAGCAAAAATGATAAATTGTTATTGTGGTTTTGGAAAATAGTATTATTTTTGCATCATAATTATATTCGTAACCGAAGAAGATATTAATTTAATAAACAAAAGATGAAAGCTACAGAAGTATTAAGCGATTTGAAACGTCGTTTCCCAAATGAACCAGAGTATCTTCAAGCTGTTGAAGAAGTAGTAACAACGATAGAAGATGTATATAATGAACATCCGGAATTTGAACGATACAATTTAATAGAGCGTTTGTGTCTTCCTGACAGAATTTTCTCTTTCCGAGTATCTTGGGTTGATGATAAAGGAAAAGTGCACAATAATATGGGGTATAGAATACAACATAATAACGCGATAGGACCGTATAAAGGTGGTATTCGTTTTCACTCATCTGTGAATCAATCGATTCTTAAATTTTTAGCTTTTGAGCAAACATTTAAAAATTCACTTACTACCCTTGCAATGGGTGGTGGCAAAGGTGGCTCCGATTTCAACCCGAAAGGGAAAAGCGATATGGAAATAATGCGTTTCTGTCAAGCTTTCGTTGCTGAATTGTGGAGACATATAGGTCCTGATACAGATGTACCTGCCGGAGATATAGGTGTAGGTGGACGTGAAGTTGGTTACATGTATGGTATGTATAAAAAAATGGCACGCGAAAATACTGGTACATTTACCGGGAAAGGGATGGAATTTGGTGGTTCAAAAATACGTCCCGAAGCTACCGGATACGGTAACGTATATTTCCTACTAAAGATGCTTGAAACTCGCAACATAGATATTAAAGATAAAGTAGTAGCGATATCGGGATCTGGAAATGTGGCTACTTATACAGCCGAAAAACTCCTTTCTCTCGGTGCAAAAGTTGTGACAATGAGCGACTCAAATGGTACGATATATGTACCCGAAGGGCTTACAAAAGAGCAACTTGATTATATATTCAAACTTAAGAATGTGTATCGTGGACGCATAAAAGAATTTGCTGACGAATATGGATGCGAATATTTCGACGGAGGTCGTCCTTGGAGCGTAAAATGTGATATTGCACTTCCATCAGCTACTCAGAATGAACTTGATGGTGATGATGCTAAAACTCTTATCGCAAATGGGGTAATAGCAGTGTCAGAAGGAGCAAACATGCCTTCTACACCAGAAGCCGTACACGAATTTCTCAATGCTAAAATATTGTATGCTCCCGGAAAGGCAGCTAATGCCGGTGGAGTATCTGTTTCCGGACTTGAAATGGCACAAAACTCACAAAAACTTAATTGGAGCGCAGAAGAAGTTGATGCTAAATTAAAAGGCATAATGGCTGATATTCATCACCAATGTGAAGTTTATGGAAAGCAAGCTGACGGCACAATCAATTATGTGAAAGGAGCCAACGTAGCCGGATTCATGAAAGTGGCAAAAGCCATGATGGCTCAAGGAGTATTGTAATAATTAATTTTCTGAGGGCGCACGAAGCCGCCCTGTATTATACAGTTTGATTCTTTTAATATTTGATAGCCTTTTCACGTGAGTGAAGAGGCTATTCTTTTAATTTGATGAACTATTTATTATCTCAAATCGTTATATAGTATTAATAAATAATATAAAGCGCAGAATTATAAAGCAGAACAGGTAAAAAAAATAAAAAATTGATTGTTTCTTAAAAATACAAAGTTAAAAAACATTACACAACGATAGCAAGTGGAGTTTTTAATGCAAAAAATGAAAATTAAATATTACTTTTGCAAACTATAAAAATACGAAACAAGAGACAAAACTATATGAGTACTAAGCTCATGTAAAACTAATGAGAGAATATTTATATGTAAGAGTTTGTTGGTGATAGTAAAGGAAAAAATAATTTATATTAAAATGAAACGTAAAAATTTATTAGCCGTTATTTGTGCTTCACTATTAATGAGTAGTTGTGTAAATGATTCAGATATGTCTCCTACGGATAAGGAGACCAACCCTGATAAAATTACTACAGCCGAAAATCTTATCAGCACAAAAGATTTTGAAGTTCCTGTGGTAGAAGGTTATATAACCACAGTATCATACAAAGGATTGTTGCTTGCACGCACAAGCACTCCTTTGACTATAAAAGTGCCAAAACAATCTATAGCACGTGGAGTTGATGATTTGGAAATCGTATATTCTGAAGGTCAGGCTGCTCAATCATATAGTAATTTGTGGCAAACGGTATTGTTTGAGGATTCTAAGAAAGGGGATTTTGATTATAATGATCTGATCTTCCATGCTAATTATCAAATAACCGGAAATAAAATGACAATTTCGTTGCATCCGATAGCTTTAGGTTCGACTAAAGATATAAAACTCGGATTTATATGGAAACAAGGAGGTGCTACAGGAAATGTAGTGGTAGCCGAAAATTGTCGCGAAAACCTATTTGGAGGTATGACCGATTTTATCAATACCTATAAGTATGATAAGCATTTCGACAGTTATGCAGCAGTAGAAACCATAGATTTGCCTTCTGCTTCGGAATCTGTTTCGATTGAATGGTATATAGTTGTTGATAAGAATGTTACGATATATGCTGTAAACCAATCTGGCAACAATTGTCTTGATGGCAACTTTATGCCATTCGGATTTGCATTGACTACAGTAGGGTCTAATGGTGAGGATAAAACAAGTCGTTCATCGGCTGCAAGTGAATCGGCATGGAATGCCATGAGACCAAATATAGGTGTGATAATTGATGCCGAACCTGCAGTTCCTGCCAATGCCGTGAAGATGAATAATTCCACCTATCAAGCATATCAGGCAAAGAATAATACCAACTACATTATTGAGGCTGGTGATTCATATAGCGGAGCATTGCAATATGTGAATAATACTACATACTATGTAAAGGGTACGCTGAATATTGAATCAGGATCATATGGGTCAACCAATAATTGTAAAATAATTGTATTGACTGGGGGTACAATCAAATTGCTGAGTAATATGGATAATGCAAGAGTTATCAACTACGGTACAATTAATTTTACCAATAATGAAGTTATATTTGCAAATGGTGGACAATTGATTTCCTCAAAGAATCTCGATGAACCCAATTTGACAATTAAACCGGGATATGGGGCATTGATATATATTGCAGGAGATGCAAATATTAAATCTTTTGAAGCCAATAACACAAGCAAAAGCTATTTTGGTTCGTTGAAAGCAAGCAAAAATGTATATGCTACAAATTCAGCATCACTACTTGTTGAGGGGTCGGTGGTAACTCCCGATTTCAAGTTAGATAGCTCCGGTAACGCATTTATTAATTGTAGCTTGATCGCTTCTACCAAAATTTACATGTCCAATAGCACCACTCTCCATGTGAAAGGTAATGTATCGACACCTCTACTCGAAATGCCAAATAGCACCAATCTATATGTTATGAGTGGAGCAATAATAGAAACCGCACATCTTAACATGCAAAATGCCGGTTCGGCTAAAATTCACGTAATTGGCGACGAAATGGGCGCAGTGATTGCCGGATTACTCGATATGAATACAGGAAGTGGAGCTTCAGGAATTTTTAACGGCAATATTGGTCTTGTGGTGAATACATTGAAATGCCCTAATTACCCAACTTTGGAAAGTCTTAAATTAGGAAATAATGTAGAGATAAATTCAAGTAACGTTGTTGTTCCTAAGAGTGAATGTTCTCCAGGGTATGGCAATATTACATCCGAAGATAATGGAATATCTTGGTTCTCATATCCATTGGAAACTGTAGATATCAAAAAATGCTATAATTTTGATGAGTGGAAGAAAGGTAATTTCGATTTTACACCACTTACAGGAGCTAAAATATTTGATATTACTAATTCGGCTCCTATCTCTGGAAAACAAATGAAAATATTCCAGATGCAATAATGAAAATTTGCACTAATTAATCGAGTAGAGCCATATCGAATTTCGAT
>CAZYEO010000174.1:0-4046 GCA_964646495.1 uncultured Muribaculaceae bacterium | reverse complement strand
GAGTTTATGAAAATGATATATTGGCAATCAGAATGCTGATTTACAGCACAAAAAAAGGAGAGGTGAAACCTCTCCCAAGAGCCGCGAATGGGACTCGAACCCATGACCTTTTCGTTACGAATGAAATGCTCTACCAACTGAGCTATTGCGGCTGGTTGCGTTTTTTAATTTTGAAAAACGCGTGCAAATATACTACAATTTTGACGTTTGATTGCTATATGTAAGTTTAATTTTTGCTTTATCCAAGTCTAATTTTACAATTACCGGAGAAGCAACGTATGGGGTAATGCTTGTAATATAAGATGTTCCTGTTGAGGAATTTGTTTCCGACTGTATAGCTACGGGTGTGAGTGTTAGTTTTTTATCTTCATCGGTTGCTACGCCAGCTTTGTTGTTGATGATATCCAACACATAATCACGCATCTCCGAGAATATATACTTTTTCGATGAAGAATCGTATACTGCATAAAAAGATGTTTTATTGTCGGTAATTTTGCTCTCGTCAAAGAATTTATCTTTTTCTGAAGTTTTCACAAGAAGAAGATTTGGCGGAGGTTTAATTCCGTATGTATTTGTGATAAGAGATGCCGGGATTTCAAAATATAAATTATTTACCACCTTTAACTCTGTATTTCCAACACCAAGAAACTTATCGATAATTTCTTGTATTGGGAACTCAATAGTGGCATCAAGTGCAGCAGGAGCTTGAACGATCACTTCACCTTTGGCAACTCTATCCAATATGCTTGGAGCAATCTTCATGTGAATGTTGTTGTTGGTGATTACCTCGGGAGTTGCTGCAAGATATGTGTTATACAGATTGTATATGGTATCTTTTTCAGCTGTCAGTGCTTGCTTGCTACGATAATACATGGTCATTTCGGTATTATTGATATTCATCATTCGTCCGCTACCATAAGAGGTTGTAGCATATATTCCGGGGAAATATTTAGCGAAGGCATCCGGTGTAGCAAATGTTTCGGGCGATTGCTTGTATTTGTTGTATAAATCTACACCAAATTCACGTGGCAACTTCACTATCACATCGCGATATGTTAATTCTTGTATTGAATCAGACAGTCCTAATGCTGAAGCACTATATGAAGTAGAACCGAGAATGTCATTGGAAGAATAATATCCTTCAGGATTAAAATCACTAGTGATTTTATCGGGTAATTGTTTATTGAGACGATATACATTGACACGCATTGGTACTAATGAGTCTCCTGTGAATCCACCTAAAGGAATACGGAAAAATAATTTTATAGAATCAATATATTCCGGTGTCACTCCTAAAGTGTCGAGATTTATAGCCGGCATAAATTGAGTAACTATATCCGAGCTCACCTCGCCATATACGTCACTATTTAATATCCCTAATAATTGCGTAGATGTGCGCGACAAAATCTTGTAACTTTGCACCGAAGCTCCTGTGAGTGTAAATGAGGAGTCCATCACGATTTCGACATTTGTCTGCGAGATGGAAGACCCTACTGAGCCATCCGAGCAAGAAAACATTCCGCATGAAAGCGATATACCCAATAAGAGGCTATAAAATGATTTTTTCATATACACGATTGTGAAATGAGGATAATTATACTAAAGTGATTTGTAAAATTCAGCGTATGCATCAAGATACGTTTCCGTATTATTATAAGATAGGAATGGCTTTCCGCTTTCTTGAGCATATTTGAGAATATCTGGATGAATATTTTCCGATGATTGAATTATTCCATGACTTGCATCTATGGCAAGTTTAGTCAGTGCCACATAATCTACGGGTGCACCTTTTGCATCGGCTACATCTTCGGGTGCAATTCCGTCCATTTCCAATTTTTCGGCAAGACGAGCATCCAAAGGCATATCAAATTCATCTTCATGAAGTGAATATACGATTTTAGCATCTCGAAAAGCAGGATCTTCGTGATACACATGCTTAAGATATAATGGAGTGAGGGCAGAAATCCATCCTTGACAATGAATCACATCGGGCTCCCAACGCAATTTTTTTACAGTTTCGAGTGATCCGCGTACAAAGAATATGCTACGCTCGTCGTTGTCTTCGGGGGAGCTGACGGTTTCTATTTCTTTTGCCACAACAGCGTTGTGCTGGAAATAATCATCATTGTATATAAAATATACCTGCATCCTCGATGATTGCAATGAAGCAACTTTTATGATCAGTGGGTGGTCGGTATCATCTATAATAAGATTCATTCCAGAAAGTCTTATGACTTCGTGAAGCTGATTACGTCTTTCATTGATACAGCCGTATTTAGGCATAAAGGTGCGTACTTCGAAACCGCGCTCTTGAATGCCTTGAGGTAATTCACGACCAATATTTGCCAATGGGGACTCTGGTAGATAAGGAGAGATTTCTTGATTAATAAATAATACTTTTTTTACATCCATAGTGCAATAATAAATTGTAGTGCAAAGATAGTAATTATTTATCTGAATACGAAATTAACTACCTATGAATGTTATTATTTTACCGATACTCATCCTCTTTATACGGAAATTTAACACAAATATGATGCAATAATTGCGTATATATAGCGATATTTGAGATGTATTCGAGGATATTGATGCCACGATTGGTTAATCGAGTCGCGGATAAACTTTTATTTGTGTATGTGGCAGTTTTTTGTTTCTTTTGCACCGTTTTTAAAACGAGAATAATGCAAACTGTAAATACCGTAAAAGAGCTTCAAGATGCTGTAAATGGCGTGAAAGCTCTTGGAAAAAGTGTGGGTTTAGTGCCTACTATGGGTGCTCTACACGAGGGTCATGCGTCTCTTGTAGATAGATGCCGTAGAGAAAATGATGTGGTGGTGGTGAGCGTTTTTGTGAATCCCACGCAATTTAATAATCCTGATGACTTACGCACGTATCCGCGTACTGAAGAAGCTGATAAAGCGCTTCTTGAGGCTTGCGGATGTGATATATTGTTTATGCCGTCGGTGGAAGAGGTGTATCCGGAACCAGACACCAGAGTGTTTAATCTCGGTGCTGTAGCTGAAGTGATGGAAGGTGCTATGCGCCCAGGACATTTTAATGGAGTAGCTCAGATTGTGAGCAAATTATTCATTATGGTGAATCCGGATAGGGCATATTTTGGCGAGAAAGACTTTCAACAGATAGCTGTGATAAAAAGCATGGTGAAATTGGAGGGTATGAACTTGGATATAGTACCATGTCCGATAGTGAGAGAAAGCGACGGACTTGCAAAAAGTAGTCGGAATATGTTATTGACACCTCAAATGCGAAAGATTGCTCCGAATATAGCTAAAATTTTGAGTGAAAGTTGTAACTTTGCACTTTCACACTCGGTTGCCGACACCATGCAATATGTTGTAGGCAAAATAAATGAGTTCGACGGGATGGAAGTGGAGTATTATCAGATAGTTGACGGTGAGACCCTACAACCGGTTTCTGAATGGAATCAATCATCTCATATAGTAGGATGTATTACTGTGTTTTGCGGAAATGTGCGACTTATAGATAATATAACCTACCGCAAATAATTATAATTGAAAATAAAAATTCATGCAGATTGAAGTTGTAAAATCAAAGATTCACCGTGTCACTGTCACGGAAGCCAATCTCAACTATATAGGGAGCATCACAATCGATAAAGATTTGATGGATGCTGCCAATATTATCGCCAATGAACGAGTGTATATCGTAGATAATAACAATGGCGAGAGATTTGATACTTACGCTATCGAGGGGGAAAGAGGCTCAGGTGTGATATGCCTTAATGGTGCAGCTGCGCGCAAAGTGCAGCCGGGTGATGTGATTATTATCATGAGCTATGCACACATGGATTTTGAGGAGGCAAAGATTTTTAAGCCGGCAGTAATATTCCCAGACACACGCACCAATAAACTTATTCAGAAATAATAATAAAGACAGATACAAATCAATATGTTTGAAAATTTAAGCGAGAAACTCGAACGCTCATTCAAGCTCCTCAAAGGAGAAGGCAAAATCACAGAGATTAATGTTGCCGAAACCCTCAAAGAGGTACGTAGAGCGTTGCT
>CAZYEO010000173.1:0-4047 GCA_964646495.1 uncultured Muribaculaceae bacterium | reverse complement strand
ATTGCAACAAAAAGATGGAATAATAATTATGCATTCAGCAATCTTGCACAACAAATACATAGGTTTCTATTTAATATTATATGCAAGGAATATACATAATTAAATAATCTTTATAAAAGAAGATGTTAATCTACATTACATTATAACTTAAATTGCAATTTTATGAAAAAAATTTACAACTTGATGCTCACAGTCGCATTAACCACGGCACCTCAAGTAGGATTAAATGCGGGTGAAACTGCCTACGGCTATTTGTTTGGAGACATGACCGGAAATAGAGGGTTTGTGTCTTTCGATGTCGATGCTCCTCAGAATCTTACAATTCTAAAAAATACTGTAGCCGAATCTATCCATGTTTCGGCAGGTGAATATGTCGATGGGAAAATATATACCTATCGTGTAGACCACGATGAAATGTTTAACACGGTTGCATCCTACGATTTTACTATATATGATGCAACAACATTTGAAGTAGAAAATTCTGTAAATATGAAAAAGAGTAACCGCGTAGTAGATATGTCTTACGACTACACCACAAATACTATGTATGCTCTTGTTGAAGACAAATATACTACGAGCTCTGTTTATAAAACTTCGCTTTATGTAGTTGATATGAAAACAGGTAAATATTCTCTTATCGGTAATCCCGGCGATATTAAAGCATTAGACGGATATGGACGACCGGTAGATGACAAATTGCTTACACTTGCTTGCGACCAAAACGGCAAACTATATGCAATGTCGCATTTCAGAACCCTTTATAACCTTGACAAATTCACTGGCTTGGCTACACCTGCAGCACCACAACACAATCTAAGCACTATTAATCAGTTGCAATCTATGACTTTCAGCTCTGAAGGCAAATTGTGGTGGGCACAATCGCATCCCGATTATGGATTCTTCTGCGAAATAGACCTCACAACCGGAATCCCCGGTGGTTTCGTTGATTTCAAAACCGATTATGACAAGCTTAACAAGCTCGGTAGCGACGGACAACTTACTTCGCTATATTTCAACAACAAGAAAGTTAACGATAAAGCAATCAATGCCGTAAGCGAATTAGCTTCTAAGACTAAAGATGATGATTGCAACAGCGTAATCCTTACATGGCAAGCTCCTACTACCGATTACAGCAACAATGTAGCCGAAGTAGCAGGATATAATATTTACCGTATCGGCTCATCAGAACCAATTGCAGAACTTGCAGCAGATGCAACTACATTTACCGACCAGAAAGCTCCTAACGGAATTGTTACTTATGAAATCATTCCATTCAACGCAAATGGCAAAGGGTTCCCCGCATTCACTCAGCTTTATGCAGGATATGATATGCTCGATGTGGTAAATGATATTATAGTAAAATTAGAAGATAAAACTACTACTCTTACATGGACCAAACCGACACAAACAGTCAATGGTGGATATGCAAACTTTGATGCAATTACCTACAACGTATATCGTTGCCAAGGAACCGACCAAACATTGGTAGCAGAAGCTACAACCGAAACTACCTTCAGTGAAACTATCGAAAAAGCCGGAGGCTACAACTATATAATTGAACCTATCAGCGGAAGCGTAGTAGGAAAACCTGCCGAATCCGATAAATTCTTAATCACATCAATAGCTACCATTCCATATTTCACCGGATTTGAAGACAACCAAGACGGAGCGTTATGGACAATCATAAACAATACTACTAAAGGTTGGGCAATATTGAACGACTACTCAAAATATGATGGTAAATGTGCAAAAGCATCTACCGGGGGCGCCACTGCATTAGGCAACGACTGGATTATTTCACCTGCCATAAATTTTGAACCCGGAAAATTCGTTCTTGATTTTTACGCCTACGGGTCATCTTTTGATAAAAGTGATGTAGACTTCTTCCTTGGCACCAACAGCTCGGATGCTACCACATTTACATTACCCGTATATTCTATTGTTGATGAAAACGTTAATGATGCCACTGCTACACCAAAAGGATGGAAGCATTACGAAGCGAAATTTGCAGTAGCCACCGGTGGTATATATCATTTGGGTATATACAACAAAACAAAAGCAACTTATGCAAGTTTCAGAATCGACAATATATCGATCAATTCCGATACAAGTGGTGCCGAAATAATCGATACAGACAAAAATGATATTATCGTGTTGAGTGCCAACAACGTATTAAGCGTAAAAGCAAGCAAAAACATCAATAATATAGCCATATTCGACATGCAAGGTCGTTGTATTACTTCAAAGAATATTAACGCTACAGAATATACCCTTTCCCACCCTTCAATATCCAATGGTATATATATCGTATCTGTAATTCTCAACGATGGTAGTCGCAACGTTACTAAAATCACAGTAAAATAAATTATTACTGCATATCCACTCAAGACTATCAAGCATCTTTGTGAAGCTTGATAGTCTTTTTTATTAAAATAGATTGATTAATTTGCCTAATAATTTCTGTTTGCTTCTAAGATTTCTATTTAGCAACAAATAACGATATTTTTCTATACATACCTATATTTTAGCTCAACTTTTATTATCTTTGTACCAAAATAGAAAGATAGCTTGATAAGAAACATTATAACCGAAATAGATTATATTCTTGACACATGCTATTGATTACAAATTTTTGGAATAAACTTTATTTAATTATTTTAATAATAATCTCTTATGGTAAGTTTTAAAGAACTTGGCTTAGTAAACACTAAAGAAATGTTTGCTAAAGCAATAGAAGGTGGATATGCAATCCCTGCATTCAACTTCAACAACATGGAGCAGCTACAAGCTATCGTAAAAGCAGCAGCCGATACCAAATCGCCTGTAATCCTTCAGGTTTCAAAAGGCGCTCGCAATTACGCTAACGCTACTCTTCTCCGTTACATGGCTGAAGGTGCTGTAGAATATGCTAAAGAACTTGGTTGGGAACACCCACAAATCGTTCTTCACCTTGACCACGGTGATAGCTTTGAATTGTGCAAATCATGTATCGACAGCGGTTTCTCATCTGTGATGATCGACGGTTCACACCTTCCTTATGATGAAAACGTTGCTCTTACTAAGCAAGTTGTTGATTACGCTCACGCTCACGACGTTACTGTTGAAGGCGAGCTTGGTATCCTTGCCGGAGTAGAAGATGAAGTTTCTGCAGATCACCACACATACACCGACCCTGAAGAAGTTATCGACTTTGCTAACCGCACAGGTTGCGACAGCTTGGCTATCTCTATCGGTACTTCTCACGGAGCATACAAATTTACACCAGACCAATGCACACGCAACGCTGAAGGTAAATTAGTTCCTCCCCCCTTGGCATTCGACGTTCTTGATGCTGTAATGGAAAAACTTCCTGGATTCCCTATCGTACTTCACGGCTCATCATCTGTGCCAGAAGAAGAAGTTGAAACTATCAACAAATTCGGTGGTAAACTTCCTGATGCTATCGGTATTCCTGAAGAAGAACTTCGCAAAGCAGCTAAATCAGCCGTATGCAAAATCAACATCGACTCCGACAGCCGTCTTGCAATGACTGCAGCAATCCGTAAAACATTTGCTGAAAAGCCAGCTGAATTCGACCCACGCAAGTATCTCGGACCAGCTCGCGACAATATGGAAAAACTTTACAAGCACAAAATCGAGGCTGTTCTCGGAAGCGCAGGTAAAGCTCTCTAAAAAAATGTTTATAAGCCCCACCGGGGCGAAAAACAAATAAAGATACTATAAATAGTATCACACCTAAAGCCAATAATTTCCCTTATGAAAATTATTGGCTTTTTCATATCCCCCCATCACACATGAATCACATACATAACTATAATAAGGCAGAACACCACCCACATTAAAAGTAAAGAATCAAATACTATAAAGCCAGACTCTCAATCATTAACTGTGTTAATAAATATAATCCGTTTAATTCAAAAAAAACAGAAAATAGAATTTAGCGACACCCTACCCCACAACTAAACCATCACACTAAATATGTCATCAAGAAACTAAAATAGGGTCTAAGATTGGTAAATCCCAAAATCTCATACAAATACTAACTAC
>CAZYEO010000172.1:0-4065 GCA_964646495.1 uncultured Muribaculaceae bacterium | reverse complement strand
ATTAGTTGTGAAAACACCATGTTGTAGGCAAATTTTCCGGGTATCATAGGGAGCAATGCCGGGATAGAGATTACCGTCATGGGTGAGTGTATGCGTTTTCCGAGCCATATGCTTCCGAATCCTATAACCATCGCACCCACCAACGAACCTGTGGAAATATCGAGTCCACCGAAATTCATTGCAGAATATCTACAAGCATGCCCCATGGCAGCCATGAGTGCGATATAAGGGAATGTGCGCCATTGAGGATTGGAAATAGCACTGAATCCTATTCCAGCCAGAGCAGCAAAAAAAGCGTCGGAGAGTATATTGAAAAAAATCATATCAAACTGTTTTTGACGAATAATAATGTGAATGACAACCCTATGGCTATGCAAACAATAAGCAACGATGCATTTACAAGGCGTGAAAATCCGGTGAGTATATGCCCCTCCATAGTGTCGATAACACCATTGATGAGTGGTACACCGGGAACGAGGAATAGAACGCTCGTGGCGAGTGCAATTTCGGATGTGGTTTTAAAGAAAATGGATGAAGCTGCACACATAGATGCTACAAAAGCTGTGATTACAAAAATGATGTAATTGTTGAGGTGAGCCATTGTCATGCGCCGTTTTAGGTGAAATCCGATTGTAGTGGCAAGAAAAACAATTGCCATTGAAATCATGTCGCCACCAAAGAGTTTACAAAACGAAGCATTTGCCACCCCTACGAGCATAAGTATAAGCCACGGATTGTGGGATGGTTGAGAAATTATTTCATGGTATTTGGCGCGAAGATCATTGAGCGATAAATGGTTGTCGTAGGCTTCCCAGCTTAGTGCGCTCAGCTCCGAATTGAGTTTGAAACTTATAGGAAGAGAACGAATCTCGATAACTTCGTTGTAGCTTTCTTGTGTGGCATCATCTACGATGTTAAGAATAATGCTCCTTTGAAACACGCTGATAGTTACACGATAATCGAATGACTCGGCTATGCGTTTAGAGTTGCGAATCACACGAGATGTATGTACGCCCGATCCCATGAGCTCGGAAGAATATTCGGCAATAAAATGTCCGACTTCCAAAAGGGAGTTTTTTTGCTGTGTCATAATACCTAAAACCTTAAAATAATCTTTTAGTCCACCGATGGCTATATCTGACCCCCCAAGCGAACCATGCTGCAAAGTTAGTAAAATCTCTCTGATTCAGGAATAGAGCCCAGAGATCAAAATGAATATATAATAGTAAATATCAACAGACATAATTTTAACGATTCATATTTAGTAGTGAAGATATTCAATTAAAAAGGTAAATCATAACCGGGATATGCGTCTTCACCAACAGTGTAATTATTGGGTAAAAAGGCTAAATCCTTAATTTTTTTGCGGTATTCTAATCGTAAATTTAAGTTATTTAATTCTTCTCGACGAGCTTTACTTAGTTCAAGAAATTCTATTTCTTGCTCAATGCCTAGAAATCGTCTGCCGGAAAGATTGGCTGCAATACCAGTTGTGCTACTCCCAGCAAACGGGTCTAAGATCCATGCTCCAGGTTCAGTAGACGCTATAATTGTACGAGATAGTAGGCTAAGGGGTTTCTGAGTGGGGTGTTTTCCGCATGATTTCTCCCAACGAGCAATTGCCGGTAATTGCCACACATCAGTCATTTGTTTTTCTGCATTTATATTCTTCATTAAATCGTAATTGAAGTAATGAGGTTTTTTCTCGAATTTCCTCGCCCAAATTACAAATTCGGTACTATATGTGAAAAAACGGCATGAAATATTGGGTGGAGGATTTGTTTTAACCCAGGTTATTACATTAAGTATTTTAAATCCTAAGAGTTGTAATGCATTAGCAACAGAAAAAATATTATGATATGTACCACTGATCCAAATAGTTCCATTGTCTTTGAGCTTTTCTCGGCACAATGATATCCAATTCAGATTAAACTTATTAATATACTCCAAGGTCCCACCTTTGTCCCAATCGCCTTTATTAACTGAAACGATTTTCCCATTTTGAAAACTTATGCCCCCATTACTAAGAAAATATGGAGGATCGGCAAATATCATATCAAACTTAAAATTGAATTGTTGAAGTAATTTAGTGCAATCTCCTTTAAGTATTGTAAAGTCGTGATTGTTCGATTTATAATAGGGCTTTATCATATTAATGAATCTGCTGCTTTCTAATAATTTCGATAAACTTGTTTAGAGTGGTCAAATTATATATATTTGGAATAACGTTGAAAGCTTCTTCCAATTTGTTTTTGGCGGCTTTCCATCCAATTCCATCTGTAATCCAAACAAATTCATATCCATCTACACTATTGACTTTTGGTCCAACTTCGGTATAAGAACGTGCTACTTCATTTAATTTAGATCCACCACCACTATAAAAATTGACTTCAATCAAGTATGTTTTTTCAGGGGTTTGAATAACAAAATCAAATACTTTTTGATCTGCTCCCAATACTTCTGAAATTTTGATAAATTCATTTGATGAAACTTGGCAACGATATTTTATTCCAGCTTCTAAAAATACACTTTCGATTAAATTTTCAGTTATTTCGCCACTCCTATTTTTGCGTGCATTCGTATCAAGTCCTGTTTCTACTCCAAATACATAATCAACCAGGTCTTTAACTTCTGCATCGCGAAAAACTTTGTCAAGTCCAGTACCTTCGAGAAATTTCATAATACCATCTACAGTATGAAATAATGAATGAACCAAACAGAATTGCCCGTTTTTATCGAAGAACATTTTATTATCCTTTTTTCTTGTGGCAATAAGAATATCCATAACTTCAAATGCTTTTTTATCCCTTTTCCATAATGCTTCGACCGCTTCGCGAAGATTTTCTTTACCTAAAAGGAAATTGAGCATGTTCAAACTTATAGCTATGTTATTTACATTTTTGGCTATTTTTCTAAAGTCTGAATAAAATGCCAATGTAGCATTTGTTTCTTTTAATTGGGAAATAAAATTTTCAAATTTTTCTTTTGAGTTGTATGAAGTCATAATATTAATTTGAATTGATTTTCCATTGGATATATTTGATTACGATCTTGACGTTTTGATCCATAATTTCGTACTAATATTTCGGTAAGTTTACCACGTTTTGTCCCAACAGCATTAATATTTCTTGAAGCAACCACTCTTGCAATTTCATAATCCATATACAAATCATCAAAAAAACGGTCTTTGCCGTCTTTGCCGAGACAATCTGAATTGCTAAGCATAAAGGAAACTCCAAATTTATTTAAACGATCGCAAAATTGTTTTAATCGTATTTGTACGGCATCATTGAATGCCTCTTTGGAGTAGTCATTGAAACTTGAAGTATTGCTCAAAGGACGGTATGGAGGGTCGAAATAGAAAAATGTTTCTCCATTTATATGCTCAAAAGTATTATCGAAATCACCGGTTAATATCTCAACCCGTTGAAGAATCTTGCTATCGGCAAGAATTGTTTCTGAGTCACAGATAAGTGGACGTACATAGCGACCACATGGAACATTGAACTTTCCTGATTTATTTACACGATAAAGACCATTAAAACAGGTACGATTGAGGAAAAAGAAAAGAGTTGTATTCTCAATAGGATCGGTTGGCTTGCAGTTGAAACGTTCGCGCATGCGAATAAAGTATTCTCTTTTAGCATCTTCGTCTTCAATAATATAATAATCTTCTTGGATGGCTGAAAGCGAGCGGATAAGTTCATTAGGCTGATCGCGAACTGTTTTGTAGCATGTAGTAAGATCTGGATTTATATCATTAATTACAGCACGCTTGATGTTTTTATGATTTTGAAGCATATGGAACATCATTGCACCACCTCCAACAAAAGGTTCAATATAAGTAAGTTCCCTCCTTTTGTCAAAGTCAGCGGGAAGGAGGGCTTCCAATTGTTCTATTAGCTGGCTTTTTCCTCCAACCCATTTGATGAAAGGTTTCGCTTTTGTCATTTTTATGTGTATAAGTTAATAAGATTACAAAGTTAATCAATTCCTACCTACAATTTTTTAATAGCGTTTATTTTTAATAAAAATAAAATGTAAAAAAGGATTTATTGGTGATGA
>CAZYEO010000171.1:3809-4072 GCA_964646495.1 uncultured Muribaculaceae bacterium | reverse complement strand
TATTCCTATTACAATTCAATTGTTCCAATTTTAGATTTTTAGAAACATCCAATGAGGTTAACTCATTTTTCGAACAGTCCAAGATGGATATTTTGGTGAAATATTGAATACCTCTCAATGATTTTATCTTGACATCGTAGCCCTGCACATTGATTTCCATAATCTTATTGGCTTCATCGTAAGATACTTTATCATTGTTGTTATCATCAAAATTTGTATAACAATATTCTTTAAATATGTTATCATCCATAGAAGAGCACACA
>CAZYEO010000171.1:0-3799 GCA_964646495.1 uncultured Muribaculaceae bacterium | reverse complement strand
TCATCCTTTTAACAGCTTGTGAATACAAAGATTGATATGAACAAAATAAAGTATATCGATTGTCTCATGGTTTTATTTTTAATGTAGATATATTAATTAATCATTGGGTGCAAATAATCGATTATATTATTCAAATGTTATTTGATTTACTTAATCGACGAATATGATTTGAGTATGTTTGTCTTTTCTTATATATACGTTATCAAACTGTGCACGTTTCATTTTTATCACTTTCAGAAGGGGATTATTATAACAAATAAAATATTTCATATTTGAATTATTGGATATATCCAATGATGTCAACTTTGTATTATCGCAATTCAGATATTCTAATTTTTTATTTTTCGAAATATCTAATGAGGTTATCATATTGTTACTACATTCTATCGATTGTAGCATTGCGTTTTTAGAAACATTCAACGATGTTAACATGTTGAAATTGCAATGTAGGAATTCTAATTCTAAATTTTTTGAAATATCTAATGAGGTTATCATATTGTTATTACAGAGTATTGATCGTAGCATCGTGTTTTTAGAAATATCCAATGATGTTAACATGTTTGTATTGCAATCTAAATGGATAATACTGGTAAAATATTGAATGCCTTCCAGCGTATTTATTGTATATTGATACCTCATGAGATTTATAGATTTAATTTTTTTTGCTTCGGCAATTGAAACTTTTCCATTATTGTCTATATCAAAATTATCATAACAATACCACATAAAATAAATATCATCCATCGAAGAGCACACATCATTGCTATCTATCATCGGGGGATATTCATCCTTTTCACAACTTGTTGTTAGAGCAGTAATTATAAGTAATATTAGAGAAATGGCATGTTTCATGATATGGAGTTGGGATATAAGATTTGTAAAACTTCAGTAATGTTGATGAACTAAATGTAAATATTATGCAAAGTAATAAAAATAATACGAATAATACCAATTGTTTCTATTAAAATAATTTGGGTAGTGATTGGAAGTGGCAAAAAACTCGACCACCGAAAATCAGTAGTCGAGTCTCTTTATTTTATTGCTTAAAAATATTTTTTGTGAAGCATCACAGATTAAATTATGCCTTTCAATGCACTTGCTCTGTTTCAGTTTCACATTTACTGCTTGTCTACATATTATTGAATGTAGTGGTTACACTCTGTTTGCCAAGGTAATATGCACGCGCTTTTACTGTCTTAGCCTTGCACGGTATCGGAGCTACCCATAATGTAGAGTTTTGAGTTGGCTCGGAGCCATCAATTGTATATCTGATCTCGACATCCGGATATTGCGAATTTGCTTGCAACATACCATTCTTAATTATAATGCCGGGTTGTCCGATGTGAAAATTAAGATTGGCTTTTTTTATTCTTGGCAATTCAAATTTTCCTATTTTGAGATTGAATTGAGCCATTTCTTTTTCATATAAGGATTTATTGCTTAGATCATTGCTCCATGTTGGCGAGGCATTCCATCCACGCTCAGCAAGCCCGAATATACGTGGGATTGTGTATGAACAAACCATATCAAAGTTCCTGATTGTTTCAGCCCACAATTGAGCTTGCACACCTACTATATTTTGTTTTTTGAGTAGCTTTGTTTTACCTGCACCACCATTTATATAGTCGAGATTATTGTCCTGATTGTTAATGCGAGCAGAGCTGTAAATCTTGTAGGGTAGGGCATTCCAAGCCGTGAATTCATCTACAGCTCCCCCCCAATTTAATCCTTGTTCATCTTGATGACGACTATATACCATGTCGAAATAGAAATTAGTAACATTGCTTAAAACCACCTTATAGCCACTGTTGGCTATCTGATATGGAATTGTATCTTCTCTTCCCATAGTAGCCCAAGAATTTATTACATTAAATCGTGGAGCAACTTTAGCATTATATTCCGGTGTGTGATTTAGAGCAACCTCTTGCCATCCTCCAGCAGGAACATTGCGATCGGCAAGCATCTTAGATACTCTATCAAGAAAATATTCAGTCCCCTCATGTACATTTTTCAGATTCTTTTTCTTTAGTAAATCATGTACTAACGGCGATTTTTCCCACGATCCGGGAGGTACTTCATCTCCCCCTAAGTGGAAAGTAGTGATTTTTACACCTGCTTCATCATACATTTTCAAAATTTCATCTACTATCTTTTCAATAAAATTATATGTTCCTTCTTGAGCATAATTTAATATATTATCGGTGTATCCTTGTGGTGCAGTGTAATCTGAAGCATCATTATCGTCCCACATCTTATATTCATTAGCTTTTGCCGGATCGGTGTTGATATATTTACTATATCTATTTCTCATTGATTTAATTGCTGCGCGTGCATGCCCTGGACATTCCAATTCGGGAATAATATCCACGCCACGTTGTTGTGCGTATTTGAGTAATTCAATGAATTGATTTCTGGTGATATATCCATTTGCCGAATTAGTAGTATCATTGGGGTTACCTGTTCCGCAGTAGGTTTGTTTCAAAAATTCTTTATCATCGAGAGTGAACCCTTTGCGACTTCCTACTGTGGTGAGTTCGGGTAAGCCTGGTATTTCAAGTCGCCATGCTTCATCATCCGAGAAATGGAAATGAAATTTGTTTACTTTGTATGTGGCAAGCATGTCGATATATCTTTTCAAATCAGCGAATCGTGTAAAGTTACGAGCAATATCGAGCATCATTCCACGATAATTTAAATCGGGATAATCGGTAATTTTCACATTGGGGAGCTTAATAGGCAGTGTTTCTTTTTCGATTACAGATAATAGCGTTTTTATACCGTTAAGAATACCCTCTTGAGTGTTTGCGGTAATAGAAACTTTATTTCCTCCGATTATTATTTCGTAATACTCTGTATTGCTGTTTTTGTGCTTTCCCAGCGAAAGATCGATTTGCACTTTTGCTTGGGGTGATTCGGTGATACCGTTGTTGGATAATTTTTCTTTCAGATATTCTTTAGCAATAGCCAAAGATGGCTGATAATTTATTTTTATCTCGTTGGATATATTTGTAATGCCCTTATTCGGAGTAATGGATTTGG
Source organism: uncultured Muribaculaceae bacterium (assembly GCA_964646495.1). GTDB lineage: Bacteria > Bacteroidota > Bacteroidia > Bacteroidales > Muribaculaceae > HGM05232. The sequence goes on along the minus strand of CAZYEO010000171.1, from coordinate 760 downwards.
GAGCAGGGATTATGTTGTATATCGAGCCTGTGGATTGTCGGGTTTTATTGTTTATGATATTATTTTTGTTGTAAACGTATTTGCCATCGGGATATGTGGCAAATTTACCGGTTACTCTTTCCCATTGCTGAGGATCTGTTAATTGTGCTATTTTGAGTTTCACGGGTAATATCTCCCCATTTTTCATAACCACATGCCCACCATCAGGTTTATATGATATATTTAGAAATGTTTTTGCCGTCAGAAAATCTATTCTTATGGTATCTCCTGGTAATAATGGCTTGTAGTGCTTCGTGGGGCTAATTTTATAGTAATTTGGAGCAAAATCAACAAATGCTGCTTTCGGTTCTTTCCCAAGCAAAATGATTTTGTTTGCATAGTTATTGAAATAGAAATCCCAATCGGAATTTAGAGTTTTATTGCTTGTGTTTGTAATGATAAACGATGAGCTGTACATATTTTCGGCGGCTCCGTTTTTACCCATTTTCCACTCTACAGAAATCGGAGATTCTTGTGCGCACAATGGAATAAAAAATGCGCATAAAGATATTAATATAGCTTTTCGCTTATACTTAAAGAAATGTTTCATGATTTGATATTTTGATTGATATTGATATTTTGATTAGTTAAATTAATTTTAAAGGAGGTGCGATAGCTCAAAATATTAATGAAAACATCTATCATTGGTATATGGTAGATTTAATATTTATGATGAATATATATAGTTATATTCTAAAACTTTTATTGTGGATTGTGTAAT
>CAZYEO010000170.1:0-4219 GCA_964646495.1 uncultured Muribaculaceae bacterium | reverse complement strand
AAATAATGCAGTATTGATTTGGTAGTATCCCGGGACATTTTTCACCTTAAACTTTCGTATTCCTGCAATTCTGGAATTTGTTTAATGCAAAATCATTTCAAAGCGGACATTCTGCATTCTGGAATATGAAAGAGAGCAAAGTATTTTTCCTTACTCTAATAGCGATAGTGGGAGGGCAGTTGCTTATAGTATTTACCGGAGGAGAAATGTTTAGCGTGGTTCCAATTAAATTGACTGATTTTTTAATGATTATGGGATGCACTTCAATAGTGCTTCTGATTGGAGAAGTAGTACATTTGTTTAAGAAAAGAAAAAGTAGAAATATTTAATTTTTTTGACCGTTAGTTGTTAAATGCCGATAAACCTTATGATATGAAAAAGATACACTGCCGTGGCTCAATATTATTATGATAGCAACAGCAAGAATCAAGAGCAGATATATTATGTCCAATCCCCTATGTCATCTACGTTTTATAAGGGATTTATAGATATTGGTTATTCCCTAAGTAGCTTCGGTGCGCGTTTATCAATTGAATGGTAATTCCCTTAGATACATAATGATAAGAGAATATCTAAAATTTAGAATTATATTTTCAACGAAAAATCTGGTTTTAGATATTTTTGTTATTTTTACTGAATAAAAATATTTGATTATTAATTAAATATTACTATATTTGTGTCGAGATTTAATGTAATAGAAACACATGGTCTGCATTTACTAAGTATAAATCAACTAATTAATAATATTTTAATCACATGAACATGAAAACTACTCTACGCAGAATGTTTCTTGTAATGGCAGTTTGCATTGCTGGCTCTGTGGCCATAAATGCAGCAACAATCTATTACAACAACGTGAAGTACACAACAAGTGGTAGCAAAGCTACTGTTGCCAAGTACGACTCTAAAATCACAGATGGTATCTATAAAGGAGATATCGTTATCCCTGAAAAATTTACAGACAATGGAGTTGAATACACCGTTGTAGCTACCGGAGCGAACGCATTTAAGGATTGTGTGGAACTTACCTCTGTAATTTTCCCGGAAACACTTACAAATGTTGGTCGCGCTACATTTAGCGGATGTACAGCTCTTACAAATTTCCCATTGAGTGAGAAAGTTGATAAGATTGGTACTAACGCTTTTGAAGGCTGTGCTTCTATAACTGAAGCATTTGTTCCTGCAGGAGTAACAGCTGCAATGTCATCAAGTGAATTTGCCAAATGTACAAGCTTGAAAAAATTTACTATCAAAGATGGAGAAACAGCCGTAATTCTGGGAACTACAGCATTTGGTGCATCTGCATCCGATTATCCTCCACTCGAAGAGATATATATCGGTCGTAATCTTGATTTGAAATATGGCGTGCCTTTTGCAAAAATGTCTACTATCAAGAAAGCTACTTTCGGCGATGGCGTTACAAGCATCGTAGGTAGTGCATTCGTTAATTGTACTAACCTTGAAACAGTAATAATAGGCTCTGGAAGCAAGATGACTGAAATAGGAAACATTGCATTCCAAAACTGTTCAAGCCTTACATCATTTACTGTGCCATTGGGAGTTACTGCAATCGGTGCTCAAACTTTCCAAGGATGTTCAAATCTTAGCAAAGTTGAAATGCATGCTAATGTAACTTCAATAGGTAACTATGCTTTCAGCGGATGTAAAATAAATTTAGATCTTTCAGGTCTTCCTATGAACCTCAAATCAATCGGTTCATTTGCATTTAATGGTGCTGCAAATGCAGGGACAATAAATTTCCCATCAACACTTGAAAGAATCGGTGAAAAAGCATTTGTAAATTCTACAATTGAAAATGTTACATTTGATGTAAATGTAAGCTCAATTGGTGACGGTGCTTTTGCAGGTGTGGCTTTGAAATCGGCTGTTGTTGCTGCCGATAATCAAAATATCATGTCGGTAGATGATATCGTATTGACAAAAGATGGTAAAACAGTACTTTTTGCAGCTGCCGGTTCTCCTGCTCTTGCTGCTAAAGGTGAATATGTAAACGCAGATGTAGAGGTAATTAAACCTTATGCATTCAGCAACGCTCCTTTCACAAAGGTTACTATGGTTAATCTTAAAGAAATCGGAACCTACGCATTCCAAAATGCTAAATCGCTCGAATCATTTGATATTGCCGGAACCGTTAATATTAATCCAAATATTTTTGAGGGTGCAGGTCTAAAATCAATCACTTTTGGAGAAGGTATCAAGACCATTCCTAACGCAATCTGTAAAGATTGTACACTTCTCGCTTCTGTAGTATTGCCCGAAACCACCAATGTAATCATGCTTAACGCATTCAGCGGATGTACATCATTGAAAAAAATGGAATTTGGCAAATATCTTAACTATCTTGAAGCCGGTGCAGTTCCTGCTACAATCGAAGAAATCGTATGTAAAAACGTAAACGTTCCTATCATAAATGAAACTCTTTTCAATGAATCACAAAGCGGTGTAATCTGTAAGGTTGCTGAAGTTGCTGTAAATGATTATAAGGATGCTGCTGGATGGAAATATCTCAATATTCAAGGTGATGCTACTATCGTAGGTGAAAAAGCTGGAATCGGATGTCCTTCTGGTTTGTACTTTGCTACAAAAACAGGTAGATTGATGTTTAAAGATGTTGATGGAGTTATCGAAGATACCGGTATTGCTTCAGGCCTTCACGCATTCCAACTTGGTGCTGCTCACGATCGTATATATGTAGGCTATGCAGGTGCACGTTTTACATATTCCGGAACTCCAGGAAATGAGGGTGAAGGTGAAGTATTCTATTTGAATAAGAGTGGTGAATCATTCTATCGCGTTACTTTGGTTTCAAACATCGGTTACAACGCATTCCAAGATCCATTCTCATTGAGTGTAGATGTTGAAGGTCGCAAACTTCTTGTTGCTGACCGTAACGTAGGTATTCACTATATCGATACAGAGCGTCCCGGACTTTATGGAGAACAACCATTCTTCTTGCAAAATAACTGGTTGCCATACTATGGTAAGGGTATTTCTTACGGTGCAATCGGTTGTGGTATTTATAAAGATAGCGAAGGTGTGTATTGGATGGGTAAAAAATTCAATGGCAACGGTATCTTCCGTTTCCGTGAATCAGACATCAGCGAATCTCCTGCAGCAGAAGTTCCATTCCCAATCTTATTTGAAGGAACTTCAATGACTACTTTCTATCTTGACGAACCAAACGGTTATCTTTATGCTTATCTTCAAGCAGGTGGTGGCGAAGCTGTACCGGGTGTATATCGTGTAAATCTTTCTGATATTAAAGCCCTAAACGGTGAAGTATCTTTTGCAAAACACGGAACCCTTATTGATGATGCTCCGGTAAATAGCGAAGGTTCGGCTCCTGCTGAATTGACAGGTATTACTCAAATCAGTGGTAACGGTGATGACATTTATTGGTCATATATTGCACCTAAAGATGATGAAAGCAAGATCCCTACAAGTGTAGTTTTTGATCCTGAAAATCCTCTTCACAAGAGTGGTATCAAAACTATCTCTGCTAAGGGTGGTGCTCCAGTTGTAACTTATGCTGTTACTGATGTTGAAGCTTATGGTTGCGTTGCCGCTAAGAAGAGTGGTTCAGGTGTTAGTACACCTTCAATCAACGACAAAGCTCAAAATTGTGTTGTGAAAGGTTCAAAAGTTGAATTGTTCAAAGATGCTAAGGTTACCATCGTAGCATTGAATGGCGCAGTAATGGCTCGCTCATTTGTAGCTGCCAACAGCCAAGTGTCTGTTGATGGAATGGCAAATGGTCTTTATATCATTCACATTGCATACACAGACGGTACACAAGAAGTTGTGAAAGTTATCAGATAATACTTCTAAAGTAATATTATTATAAAGGGAGACTGTCCACAAGGCAGTCTCCCTTTTCGTTGGTACGCCCAGCATGGTCGTAATCTCATTGGTGTGATAAATATAATGCCGTTATTAGGGTGTGCGTATTTGGTGCTTTAGCTATATGCATTGATTAGAGAGGTAGGAATATATGGGATTACAATTTGTGCTGAAATAAAGGCAGCGTGTGTCAATGTTTTTTGTGTAATATATCATTGTTTTTCCACATATCCAAAGGATGCCTTACAGGCATAAACAATGAACTGTTTATATAGCAGTATATTATTATATACTAACTAAACCTGTTGCCATAGAATACGAAGAGCTAATATTAGTAATCACATATAAAAAGAATATC
>CAZYEO010000169.1:0-4221 GCA_964646495.1 uncultured Muribaculaceae bacterium | reverse complement strand
GTATAAGTTAATTGTTATCATATAAGAGAAAGGCAATACTCAACCTGGGTATTGCCTTTCTCTTATATGATAACACTTAATTTATTTATTGCTATTGGTTTGGAATTGAAGCAATTGCAGATTGATATTTTGCGATTGATGAGCTTTTTCTTATGGCTTTTTTTATTTTTCTATCTAATTCTGGGAGTAAATATTCCCAAAAAGGTTTCATTTTTGATAATATATGAGCATCGCCATTTAATGTGCTGGAATAATGTTGAAATAGTTCGTCATGCAATCGGATGATTTCATTAAAATTTGCATTTTTTCCTCCTTTTATCATTCGAGCAAGAGCTGGGTTTTGGAGTAGTCCACGTCCTATCATTATTCCTTCAATGCAAGGGAAAGCTTCTATTATAGATTTTGCATCGTCAACGGTTTTAATCTCACCATTATATATTAATGGAATATTTGAAATTGAGTATATTTCTGAGAACATTTGCATGTTCAGATCTCCTTCGTATTGTTGAGTCCCGATTCTTGGATGGATGGAAAGGTGAGAGGGGTTTATTCTTTTTAGAATATCCAAAACATGTAGCAATTCATTTGGATTGTTCCAACCTAATCTTGATTTTATTGAAAATTCTATTTTATTAGCGAAGGGTATAAGTATATCGATCAGGTTATTTAAGTCATCGGGATATGGGAGCATTCCACATCCATATTTTTTGTTTGCAACAGGATGAAATGGACATCCTAAATTGATGTCTATTTTCTTATATCCTATTTCTGCGATATATTTTACCAATCTCTCCACATCATGTGGTTTGGATGCTAATATTTGCGGTATGAGTGCAGGCACGCAATTGTTTTCGAGGGATATTTCCCTTATATCCTTTTTGCGTAATTCATTCCTTTCAATACGCATAAAAGGGGTATAGAATTCATCTATACCCCCGAAAATTTCATTTTGATTGTTTCGCCAAGGGGCTTCTGTGAAACCCTGCAGCGGTGCTGATAATATCTTCATTCAATTAAAAATTAAAACTCAATCCCATCCCAATATTTACCTTAGCTGCATCTACCGGGATACCTTGTTTGCTATATTTAGCAAGGAAATAGTCCATTCCAATAAAAAAATTAACCGCTTTTGGATGGAAATTAAGCGTTGCACCGAGAGAACTTCTAATATTAGAGAAAGAACCGTTTACAGCTCCATTAAACCATTTAAGGGGTCTAAAGTTGGCTGTCAACATACCCTCCGCCCATACTTTGGGAGCGCCTACTCTCATTGACGCAAGTAATCCAAAAGATATTTTATTCTCGAGGATTCCATATTCACCTGCTGCTCTAAAAGTAGTATATAAAGAAGATGTTGAGGATTTTTTACCTTTATCATAATACTTTACTAACCCTTTAAGATTATCCCAAACCTCATCGGCAGCATCGTCAAAAGCATTATTTCCTTTATCATCGTCTTCGGCTCCAATATTGTCGAATCCGGTAAATTCAAATTCTTTATTTTTATTTTCGGCATATACGCAGTCATTCCATGAAATAAATCCTATATCTGTAACGGCTAAAGATACATTAATATTGTCATCTATTTTATATATTGCACCTAAATCAAGCCCAACACCGAAGCCGGCTAATCCGAAATTGTCAAATTTTAATTCTTCTATTTCTCCGTCGCTTTTTGTGTTAAAATTTAGACCTTTAGATCCGATTAATGTACTTGATTGATTGATAATCCACTTGTTGTCAGACATATATATCTTCATATTATCTACGTGCCCTTTAGAATATGCAGCACCAAATAATAGCTTGACCTTTGCTCCAACTGATAATTTATCGGTAATGTTGCGAGCATGGCCAAACGCTAATTCCACGTAATTTTGAGTGGTTGCAGTAATGTTTGAAGCGTCATATTCTGTGGTCACATCAGTTTGTCCGGCTTTAAGGAATGTAAAAATATCTTTTGGAATATACGCACCGGTGAAACTTTTCAAATTCAGCGCAACTGTATTAGAGCCGCCCCATTTGTTGAATCCCACTGTCATAATATTCAATCCAATATTTGCCTCTATGACATTGTTGTTTTTGAATTTGCTCAATGCATCTTCAGTGCTGATACTTTTATGCATAAATGTCACCATGCCATCTCCTTGTGGAACCAAGATAGCACCAAGTCCTATATTTGAATTTGCGCCAATGTATAAGTTTCCTAACATTGGAAAGGTTACAAATCCTGTTTCATTTTGAAAAGCCGGATTTAGATTATGACGCTGGTTATTCCCTTCTAAAAAATAGGTTGAATGTAGCGTTTGTGCCGAAACTGATGACGCAAATATGCATATTGCCAAAGCGTTCAGAATATGTTTAAATGTAGTTTTCATAATTAATGTCAGAATAAATGATGTGATGAATATTAAATGTCTACGTTAATACCATTAGGTATATTGGCAACTATTTTTTGAATAATTATATATTGTGATGGTTTTAACACAATATTTGATTGCCCTTGTGTAGATGTCGCTTTTATCGTATATTTTATCTTGTCAAGTAATTCAAGATCGTTCGAGCCTTCTTTCTCAATTAAAACAATTTCAATATCTGAACTTTTCTCATTGCCATCTGTAGATGGAGCAATAATAAACTTATTTAATTGCACTTCAATGCCTTTTAATTCCTCACCATTAGCTCCGAGCATCTTTACACTGGCTTCTAGTTGAGTTGGAATGGTGGTAAGTCCCTGAGCAGTAACAATGATTTTTGTAGTTTTATCAGCCACATCTTTTAGGTCGCTCAATAAGTTATCAATCTCATCTTCATATACAATGTCAAGGTTGCTAAAGCTAAAAGGAACTGCAATATTATAGTCACCATTAAGTGTATATCCTTTTCCTAAGGCGATATATTGATCTTTAGATGTACTTTCGGCAGTAACAGTTTTAGATTCAATTTTATAAGAATCGGGTACTTTAGATAATAGGGTGTTTAATTCTGGAACAACAATATTTCTAGCTCCATCTATTGGTTTCGTAGTATTGGTGATGTTGAAATTAGTTTTGGCAGCTGGTGATATATTCTTTAGTGGTACAGTCACAGAAGGTCCGTCACTTGTATTTTTTTCGTCATTCCAAGGTGTAATAACAATATCTGTGCTTATTGGCATTTGAATCGGATTTGTTATGGTAAATGCCATAGAAATATCATTTATACCGAAGTTGCAATCTTCCCCTTTGATAAAATCTGGAATGTCATTTAGTTTAAGAGTTTGTTCGATTTTGACATTGGGAACTAATGTGCCTGCAACTTTGTCAATTTCAAGATTAGGAACCGAGTATTTGAATTGAAATCTTATTGCATCACCAAGAGTAACTTGTTTGATATCAACCGGGGCTTCAATCTGTGCTGTAACTTTAAGATCGGAATTAATAACGAGATGTACCGAATTGCCGATAGTCTGTACATATTTACTACCTTTAGGAATACTCATTCCTTCAATTTGAATGTCTATTATATGATTCTTAGATTGATTGCTGAGTATAAAATCAGGAACATTTATAGTTGAAGTTGCTTGTCCTTCAATTAAAAATATCTCAGGGAACTCTATTTTCATCCCTTTTATTGTTACTTGTTCTATACCTGACGGAATTCCTGCGATATTAATCTCCATTTTTGTGCGTACTGGAGACTGATTGTTGGAAGTAAATTCCACATAAGATATGTCTTTAACTTCGGCAGGCATTTTTTCATTCACATCATAGTTGGCGGTATTGACCAAATCAGCCGTAAAAATATAGTCTGTGGCACGCGTAACGCTACTTTTTTTAATTTCAATAGGAATGGTTACATCATGTAATATTGGATCCAATCCCTTGACTGAAACAGGATTTATTACATTAACTGAAGAATTGAAATCGCCATTAGCCGTAATTTCATATATACCTTGCGAATTTTCATATATAGTTTCGCTGGGTTTAATAATTCGGCTTAGTAAGATCTTTTCCGTTTTACCAACAGGAATTTTGAAATTTGACCCGACAGTGATCTCTGTATCAATGTCCTTAGACAGATCGTAGGAATTGTCGCATGAGTATAAAAACCCGGAAATTCCAAATGCGAGCAAATAAATAGGTAGATTAGCTCTTTTCATAAAAATGACTTTTAAATTATAGAATTGATTTCGATTTTCTCAATAATAAGTTTTTCACTCTTTATTCATATTACTTAAAAATG
>CAZYEO010000168.1:0-4223 GCA_964646495.1 uncultured Muribaculaceae bacterium | reverse complement strand
GAGGTGCGCCGCACATCATACCCTTTTCCGTCTTTCAATGCAGACTGTACTTCGGCGGCTACTGTTACTGTTGATTGTACATCTCTTACATGGGATGGTGTTGCAGAAAAAGCACAAACAATTAGTGCTACTTCACAAGGATTTACTATTTCTATTACTAAAGACAAAGGAGCAACAAATCCTACACAAAACGGAACTTCTAAAGACATTAGAGCTTATGCAGGGAATATAATTACAATTACAAGTACAAGCGGAGCTATTTCTCAAGCTGTATTTGAACTTTCTGCTGCAGGAGTAAAAAGACTTTCTTCTGGAAATACTACCAGCACAGGAACTATAGTTTCAAATGCTACAGATAAAACTGTTACTTGGAACGGAAGTGCAGCTACATTTGATGTAACTGTAGGTGCAAGCGCAGACTTAGGTACTGACGGTGCAGCTAAAGCAGGTCAATTAGATTTTAATTCAATTGTATTTACTACTGGTGGTGCTGTAACTACAGTGTCTAACCCTGTATTTACTCCTGCTGCCGGTACATATTATGAAGCTCAATCAGTTTCTATTGCTTGTGCAACAGAAGGTGCAACTATTAAATATTCAATCGATGGTGGTGCTGAAACAGAGTACACTGCTCCTATTAACGTTTCTGCTACATCTACAATCATGGCTCAAGCTTCAAAATCGGGCTTGACAAGCAGTGAAATTGTAGAAGCTACATATACAATTCTTGCAGCTAAGAAAGTAGAGAATATCGCTGCTTTCCTTGCATCTAACACTACCGGTACTGCTACTGGTGAAGTTCTTGAATTTGCTAATCCTGTTACAGTAACTTACTACGGTGAATCAGGAACAGCTACACCTCCCAACTGCTATTTATTCGTAAAAGATGAATCAGGTGTAATGCAAATATATTCTAAGGCTGCAAACTTCCCTCATGCTTATAAGAATGGTGATGTTATCCCTGCTGGTATCAAAGGTTCTGTAGCATTCTACGGAAAACAACCTCAAATGACTCCTTCTATGGATTCTTTCCAAGCTGCTACTGCAGGTACTGCAGTTGAGCCAAAAACAGTTACAGCTGCAGAAATTACAGCAGACATGAACAATGAATATGTTCTTATTGACAATGCTACAATTACTGCTAATGAAACTAAATTTTATGTAGGAGCAGTTCAAGTTTATGATCGTTTCAATGGCGTTGCTAAAACTTCATCTCTTGATCTTACTAAAACATACAAATTGGCTGGTATCGTTACAATGTACAACACAACTCTTGAAATCTTCCCTACTGATTTCAATTATCTATCTGGCGTAGCCAATGAAGTTATTGATGGTGCTGTAACTACAGTTAAAGCTATTGCAGGTGCAATCAATATTAACGCTCAAGATGCTGCACAAGTAATGGTAATTAATGCTGCAGGTCAAGTAGTAGCTCAACAAGCTATCCAAGCAGGTGAAAGCACAATCAATGTAGCTACAGGTTTCTATATTGTTAAAGTTGGAAACAAAGTTGCAAAGGTTATCGTGAAATAATATCGTGATATAACGAAACTCAATAAAAGGCTTCTTCATTTTTGGAGGAGCCTTTTTTAGTAGTACGCCCGGTATAGGCTTAATCTTCTGGGAGCCGATTACGGCTTGCGTGGTGGGGTGAAAGGACAATGAGGGAAGTTATCCCACATTTAATACTCGATTCACCGCTGCCGTACCCCGAAAATCGGATTAATGAACGAAAATGGGTGGCGCGATGACGAAGCCGGGAAAAGAGGTGTGAATGTGAGGTAATACAGGGTAATAAAATAAGAGCTATCATATTATAGAGGTTTCCATATATGATAGCTCTTCGTATGAGCGGTAAACGAGGCTCGAACTCGCGACCCTCAGCTTGGGAAGCTGATGCTCTACCAACTGAGCTATTACCGCATTACCAAAACCGGATGCAAATTTAGCTTTCTTTTTTTAGAAAGCTAAATTTTTGGCTTTATTTTTTTGCATTTTTATAATGATGCTTTTTGGCGTGAGGTTTTTTGAATTTGCCGTAGTTGATATTAACTACACTGTCGGTGCCATTGTATTTAATCCAAGTAACGGTGATTTTCTTGCCCAATCCTGTAGAAACACGATTCTTGGGGTTTAATTCCGGATAGCCGAATGCTACAGTATCTCCTGTGTGAGTAATAATTAAAACGCTGTTCATCGCTGCATCCCACACTTTGCCTGTGATATGATACAATACTTGTTTTCCGGAGTCGGTAACAACAGTTGTAGAATCATAGCATGATTCATAGGGTGGTGTAGATGCTTTAGATGTATTCCCAATTGCTATCGCAATGAGTAGCATAGGAATCGCGTACAAAAGTTTTCTCATAATATATAATTATTTAGAATTAATCGGTGAGCCAAAGTCGGCGCAATGCTTGCCATAATACCACTCCTGTAACCGATAAAAGCACAATGTATTTCACTATTTCACCGAGAGTGATGACGTTAATATTTATATTTGTTGCAAATTTAACCCAAAACCATCCGCATAGTAATCCACATAAGCAATAAGATACTATTTCGACCCATATAAACCGTGATTGGGAGTTTTCCGGAAGTTTATTCACAACCTTCCGGGTAAACCATTGGTTTTTGCGAGGCTCTGGGAGCTTCGAATTCAATAGGTTTTTAAATTCTTTATCATCTAATTGATTCATGCCTTAATTTTGTTTTTGGCGCATTATCGAAATGCTAAATTAGTAATTTATTGTAAAATAACAACTAAGATGCCTATAATTTATATCAGGATTCCATTTCTTGAGCCATTTTCACTTTAGCTCTCGATAAATGAGATTTTATTGTTCCTTCTGGTAATAACGTTATTTCTGCAATTTTCTTAATTGGCTGGTCTTCAATGTAGAATAGCGATATTATCGTTCGCTCTATTTCAGAAAGTACTCTCATACAGCTATACACATCCATTGCAGCATCGTTGCGGTTCTCTTCATTTGAGACCTCCTCTTCAGGGCAATTTCCCTCTGCCACGATTCTCTCCTCCTTGCGTTTCCGCATCCAACTATAGTATTCATTGTAAGCTATTCTATATAGCCATGTGCGGAATCTTGCCATCCCTTTGAAGCTACGTATATTTGTATATGCTTTGATGAATGTTTCTTGTGCAAGATCATCGCTCAGAGCTTCGTCGCCAAGAGTAAGATTGAGGAAAAATCGACGTATTTCTGATTGATAAGCATCGACTAATTTCCCAAATGCGTGCCTATCGTCAAGAAGCACACATTGGGATATTAGTTTTAATTCTTCAATCTTGCTAAGTACCATTATATCTTTACTTATTGATAATTGTCAAGATTATTTTGGGTCGCTATTGTTATTATCTTTTGGGAAAGGTGGAGGTGTCACCGGATTTTGGGGCTGCTGAGAGTAGCTGCTTCCTTGATTTGTCATCATCTTTCTCTGCATTAATACCATTATTATCTTGCCGATGCCGATAAAGAATACGATGCTGCAGATGGCTGCTACCGGGGTTGCTCCGGCAATTAAGAAGAAGAGAATTAACCCTAATCCTACTGCTGTGTAGGTGATACCCGATTTTATCGACATCCATTGATATGGAGATAGGGAATTTAATGTCCCACCAGAGTTTGATGTGCCTTGCTCTGGGTTCTTTGGAGATGCCCCTTCGTTAAACATATATTCGGGTAATACTATTCCGGCATCGATCGCTTTTTGAATGAGTTGATATTTCGCTTTACGTTTCTTATAACTCACCACTAATACGATTAATACTACTATTATTACCGTGAGAAATGGCATGATGATTCCGAGTGAAACCGATACCAATCCAATGACATCATTTTCTAATTCAGCTTTGAAGCTCATTTGTCGTAAGTCGGGTGAATCGGCGTTCTTCGAGCGGATAACTGTATCGTTCATAGCAGATTTCACTTCCTTTATGATCGACATTATAGAGTCTGACAGCATACTCCTCACCGTTATCTTCACAGTGTCGCTGGGTGTTTCGATAGCCACCGTAGGAGGCGTTTTTGGACTATTAGGAGCGGTAGCATTGGCTACTGTAGGCATTAATGCCACCATCGCAATGATGAATGAATAAATAATAGCTTTCATAATTTATCTATTTTATTTTTTATTACAAATGATAATTTTGCAGCACATTTATTGTGCATGCATATATTTGACGCAAATATAATAGTAATAGG
>CAZYEO010000167.1:0-4271 GCA_964646495.1 uncultured Muribaculaceae bacterium | reverse complement strand
ATAGCTATTGCAAAATAATGATATTTAAATATATATCACAGTACACAAAGCTGCCAAAAATGGGCTTAATATGTTCATTTGCATACCACAATAACCCTATAATACCGTTTTTAGCCCCTACTTAATTTTATTCAATATTGGTTACAGATGTAAATTCAACGATGGTATTATCTTTAATAATAAAGCCGACAGCTATTTTATATGCGTAAAAACTTATTAAAATAGCTATCGGCGTCCAAATTACTAATCAAATCACTTTAAATGCGCATAATATAATTTCCAAATACTTTGATATTATTATTATTATTAAATCTTTATACCTTTTGACTACTAATCATTCCAATGCGTCAATCCTGCCTTTATATTTTCGAGAGGCATGTCTGGTCCTGCCTCAAATTGACCAATTAATCCTCCATTAACCCATAGATGTTCTTTCATTTTATGCACCGCTTCTACAACATCTGAAACAGTGCCACAAGGTAAAATATGCTGACGACAGACTTCACCCCAATTTGTTATTCTATGGTTACATTTTTCGGCTACCTTTTCCACTCCCATGCACCACACTTGGCTATTAATAGCATCCACTCCGATCTCAATCAATTCGTCGTATATATCATATATATATCCGTCACTGTGCATAAACACAAATTTTCCTGCCGCATGAATTTTATCAAAGAATCGTTTATATATAGGCTTATACTGCGCCCTCCATGTTTCTGGAGATATGAGCAATGAGCGTTGCGATCCCCAATCATCTCCAAATATAATACCATCTACATCGGTTGCAAGCCACAAATCGAGATAAGTCATATAATAATCTTCAACAATTTCCATGAGTTTAAAATACTCCGGCTCCTCAATTAATGTATCCATAAATACATTCTCCGTTCCACGAAGAAATTGTATCCGTTCGAATATACTAATCCACCCACCGAGAATAAATTTATCTTGATGCTTAGATATAAACTCCCTCGTTTCGGCAAATCCGTCAACGCCACTCAATAAAAGAGCCTTAGGACTCTCGTAGTTCCATACTTTAGAAAAATCAGCCATAGGATATTCCTTAACTTCTCCTATGATTCCTGCTTGATGATTGTTCCATGTTGAACCCCAACAATCCACATAACTGCCGACTTGATAGTGGCGCGGATCTTCTGTTGGATCGTTAAAAGGAGCTGATATTATATCTATCTTACACTCAGACACCAATTTATCTATGGCTTCGCCATATTTCATTTTGGTTGCAGGCAATTGCCATAAATTTACTGGAACCCATTCCGGATTATCATGCTTTAATGTACGTATTACATTTTCTTTTGATGTCATATTATAATATTATTTTTATTACCTCTTCTTCTATTTTTACAAAAAACACACCACTCCCTATTTGAGAAATTACAAAATTATCAGACAATGATGGTTCATTATATACTTCGAGACCCGAAGCTGCGTAAATATTTAATTTTTTCCCTTGAGCACCATTAATTTGAATAGTTTTATTGCAAGCAACAACCTTGTATGCCGACATATTTACATCCTCAACTGATGAAATAGGTCCGGGGATAAACTCCGAGGTACTGAAAAGACAGTTATCATTCAAAATATTATTTTCGGCAACGAGAGGATATGTTGATTTAATATATTTTGCCTCGAGATATTTACCATTTTTCACTGAACGTAATGCAAAATACGCCCCTTTATCTATGAAGATAAATTTTGCAGCATCATTCAATGTGCTTTGTGGTATTATATTCCCATTATCGGTATCAACACCGATATAATTTGATCCATTTTTCATCACGATGTATCCATCGGCAGTATATTGCATATCAAATGGCATACCTTTGGTCATAAGCCCCACTACATTCTCCACAAAACAAAACTCTTGATCAGAAAATGCTTTACTTTTTATAGAGCGATTGGTTTCGTGAAAAATTGATTTGTCTCCTGAAAAAGCTACGCATACTATTTCAAAATGTTTATTTTCAAGTGCTTTAATATGTAGTTTATGTGCTCCATTACCCAACCCGGATATTAAATATTGATCTATGTACTCGCCATTTGATCCGTCAATCTCCACTGGAGCGTTATTATCAACCCACACAGAAACCTTACCATAATTTTCACCGGCAGGGCGTTTCCAATATACGATACTTGCAACGTCGCCCACAAAATCAAACACAATCTCACTATTGGCAACATTCGTGTGCCAACCTTTACCTGTTTTAAAATCCCATATTCCTCCTCCATCGATCCATGTACCGGTAGTCGTGAAGTTAGCTGTCTTCTCATCTAAGAATGAAGCATCCTCAATAAAATTATTATGTATAATCTCAAAAACTTCATTCGTCAAAGTTCCTTCCGGCTTACCTTTACGAGAGTCACAAATACCTGATATTATATCTGCAATTTTTTGATGAGCCAATGTATTTGGATGAATTCCATCACCATTTGGATTTGTTGAAATACCATAATAATCACCCCATGTTTTCGTGCCACCTATTATATCATTTTTCACTTCTTCATTGTAGTTTGCTATAGGCAATTTATAATATTGCGCCAGTGGAATGTGAACATCGCTCAATGTTATACCTGCTTGTGTGCAAAGCATGGCTGCTATCACAGCCGGATAGCCTGGAGCCTTAAGTGCCTTTCTTATTAAACTCTCATAGTAACCAAGATATGCCCCTTCACGTTGATCATTGCAAGCATACTCTATCACTACTAAATCTGGATTGTATTTCAACAAATGCTCTTCTGCTCTTAATGTCCCAAAAAATGAATTTGTAGATCCAATTCCGGCATTTACTAAATTCACCTTCACCCCATAAGTGGTCTCTATGTAATTTTTTACTCTTGCACCGTAGCAATTTGGGAAATTAGGATTAAAAGGTTCCGAATTTGCACCTGCTGTCATAGAACCGCCCAATACACCAATTGTAATATCATCCCCATTAGAAACTTTAGCCATAAAGCTATCTAAGCGAGAAAAATCGGCATTTGCATTATCATCTGGACGCACATATCCTGTACCATATTCGGTTACAACACGTAGTATTTCGACGTCAGAATTAGCATCAAGATATACGCAACCCTGAAAATTTGCGGCTGGTATAAGTTCTTTAGGTAAAACGTATCTATATAAGTTCTCCCCTACTTTAGTTTCAGTAGGCATTCCATTTGCCCAACCTTCAACATATTTAATTTCTACCCCTGATTTATTTTTCACTGCCAAGGTAGGCTTCTTCCCTGTTGCTGAGTAAAAATCCACTATCATCTTCGACACTTCCGCTCCGGCAGGTACTTCATATACAAGATAAGCCCAATTGGTGGGATTATCAAGTGCATAACGATACACATCACCATGACGTGATGCCCATGTAGAGTTCTCACCCCATACAGTCTTCACATTTCCAAACCATGTGGCAGTAATTCCTGCATTACATTCATCATAAATACGCCCATTCTGCGAATTTGCGTTAAAAACAGAACAAAATAGTACTGTTGCTAAAATAAATAATTTTATTGTTTTCATGTTTTCTTGATATAGTTGGTTTATTTCTATACTATTTTTGAGGCGGCAATCATTGCCTTATAATTTTCAATTGGTGTAGAATATTGCAAAGCATTAGATGCGCCCAAAACAAAGTTAGGAGCTCCTTCCATTGCGATTACTAACTTTCTCGTAGCCTCATATACCGAATCAGGAGTGCCCGTAAGCATTAATCCGCAATCAACATTCCCACACACGCACAGTTTATCGCAATATCGTTTCTGGATTGAAATAATATCCATATTAGCGGTACTATCAAGTGCTTGTATCCCATTTATTCCACTATTGGCAAGTCGAGATATGGCATCATTAATATTTCCATCGGTATGCATAATGCTTTTTAGCCCTAATGCCTTTACATAGGTATCCCATTTTTCAAGAAAGGGATATATATATCGATCCAATTGTTCTGGTGAAAAATATAACCCATGTCCATCGGCAATATCCGATGCCGTGAGTATTACATCCACTCCAAGATCAGCGCAATCCTTTATAAGTTGCTTGCTATTGTGAAATGTGTTTTCAGCTATAATATCAATTTCATCAGGATCTGTCATCATCTTAATAGAGAAATCCACATAATCATGGCCCTCCGGCATAGCCATTACCCCTCCTGTACATGCCACAACTGCTACATCATTTCCTATATTTTCTTTTAGCCGAATTCAACAAGCACTGACAGCGTGCACTGCCGGACATGAAAAAGGCCCGCATC
>CAZYEO010000166.1:0-4313 GCA_964646495.1 uncultured Muribaculaceae bacterium | reverse complement strand
CACGACATTGCTCACGGCAATCATGCGCACGTTCATCTGCTTCATCAGCCGATTGGTCTGCACGATGGCAGTGGCATTAAGAATGAAGGTGAGAAACATCACACGCGAAAGCGCTACTAATCTTTCATCGTGAAAAATATCGGCAATTAGTGGTGCGCATATCCACAATATTATATATATCGCTATGCTTGAGGCTAAGTTGAAGTAGAAAACTGTACTGTAATCTATATCGGTAGGTTCTTTCTTTTGTATCAGAGCATTTGAAAATCCACTATCAACAAATAAGCTGGCAAATGCTTGAAAAACAAGAATCGCCCCCACAAGTCCAAAATCGGTTTTCGATAAGACATTAGCAAGTACAATTCCCGTAACAGCATAAAGCACTTGTGAACTCACCCTATCTATTGTGTTCCACTTGATTGTGCGTGCCGTGCGGAGTTTCAGATTCTCTTCCAAATCTTATTCGCTTTTTTGAAAAGGATATTGTTATTTTGGATCTAAAGGAATAGCTTTAATTGATCCGAGTTTGAAAGTTTTTATCTCTTTTGGATTACCCAGATAATACACTTTCCCGGTTCCAATTCCTTTTATAGATAATATATTACTTGCATAGCAACCTATTGTGCCGGTGCCGGTGAGGTTGCAATTCACATCTTCCGCAATAAGTTTATCGGCTTGTATTTCACCTGTTCCAAGATTACGGAGCGATGCAGTAGTACATTTCCCATCTACAATTATAGAGCCTTTTCCAGTCATTATCTGCGCCTCTACATTAGTCCCCTCAATATTGTGAGCTATAATCTTACCATTACTTGTTAATTTCAATTTCACTGATGGGACCGGTGCAATATTCATTATTTTTATTACACTATCCGAGGCATTATCAACTGATTGCAAGAAATTTGAATATATATATACCAATGGCAAATCTTTGCTTCCAACCGCTTCGGTAGCTACTTGAATGGTCAATTTGCCCTTGGTGTTGTTGGTAAAAATTAATTTATCTGCTATTGCTTGTGTACATTCAAAGCGAGCGATACCTATTGAATCGGCATTGTAGGAATAAATTACATTAATATTATCCGTAAGACGCAATTCATTAAAATCGCCTACTTTTATTACATGTACGGTCTTATCTTGTGCTGAAATGTTCAGTACGGATAATACCGATAATAAGATGTAGAATATGCTTCTTTTCATAATCATTAATTTATTAATTTTCATTATATTCTATTATAGGAAGTATCTCGGATTCAATATGATTTAGAATATTATTTAATTCATCATACGTTTTGGCTTGCAACATTTCAATCCTTATTTCTTTGAAATTTGGTATTCCTTTAAATAACGGAGTTGCAGCTAAATGTCGTCGTATATGTAATATTCCTCTATATTCATCGATATAATCAATACTCTCTTTTATCTGACGACGCAAAAGAGCCATTTTTTCATTTGCCGGGATGGGTGTAATCTCAGTGCCATATTTGAGCATGTGCTTCATTTCCCGGAATATCCAAGGAGCACCAATTGAAGCTCTACCTACCATTATCCCATCTACGCCATAACGATTGAAGTATTCAACTAACTTTTGAGGAGAAGTAATATCACCGTTTCCGATTATTGGGATGTTAATTCGGGGATTATTTTTTATTTCTCCTATTAAAGTCCAATCAGCCTCACCAGTATACATTTGACTTCGAGTGCGCCCATGCACGGTGAGTGCTTTTATTCCGCAATCTTGCAATTGCTCGGCTAATTCTACTATGATTTTATTGTCGCAATCCCACCCCAATCGGGTTTTCACTGTTACCGGAATTTTTACTGCATTTACAACAGAACGAGTAATCTCGAGCATTTTGGGTATATCACGTAGCATTCCTGCTCCAGCTCCCTTGGATGCTACCTTTTTCACAGGGCATCCGAAATTAATGTCGAGCACCTCTGGCGCAGCATTCTCCGCTATTATAGCTGCTTCCACCATTGGTGATACCTCTTTGCCATATATCTGAATGGCTGCCGGTCGTTCATGCGAATTAATATGTAGCTTTCGAGTTGTACTATTAATATTACGTATTAATGCATCGCTCGACACAAATTCAGTATACACCATGTCTGCACCCTGCTCTTTGCATATCAGGCGAAAGGAGGGATCTGTTACATCTTCCATTGGAGCCAACATAATAGGTTGATTCCCTAAATCGATATTTCCAATTTTCATTTTTAGTTATTCTTCATACGAAGATAATATATATTTTTGTCAAATTAATAATATTACGGCAAATGAGTGAATTATTGAGTAGAAAGGGAGAAAATATTCCATATTTAAGGCTAATTTTGTACTCATAATCATGTCTTCCAATCGAAATATATTAAAATTAGCAATTCCTGCTATTATCACTAATATTACCATTCCTCTTTTAGGACTGGTAGATATTACTATTGCAGGACACCTCGGTAACGCCGCTTATATTGGGGCAATGGCAGTGGGCGCCATGATATTCAATCTTGTGTATTGGAACTTTGCGTTTCTAAGAATGGGCACTACGGGGCTCACGGCGCAATCTTTCGGGCGTAAGAACTATAATGAATCAGCAACTATTCTTTTTCAATCATCTATTCTTGCTCTTTTACTTGGAGTGGCAATAATAATTCTTCAATATCCTATTCAATGGGTCGCACTGTTAATTATCGATCCATCTTCCGATGTAAAAATTATGGCGTTATCATATTTTTATATTTGTATTTGGGGTGCACCAGCCATTTTACTCATGACTGTAATTAAGGGTTGGTTTCTCGGAATGCAAAATTCACGATTGCCTATGTATATATCAGTTGGCGTAAATATAGTGAACATATTGACAAGTGTAATTGCCGTTTATATTTTTGATATGGGATTTCGAGGGATTGCAATCGGAACTTTAGTAGCTGAATATACCGGATTAATTGGTTCTATAATATTTCTAAAAATTAAATTTGGGACTATAATCAATATTGATACATGGAGAAAATGTAATTTATTATTAGGATTGAAACGATTTTTCAAAGTTAATCGTGATATATTTATTCGAAGCATGTGTTTGATGAGTGTCACACTCTTCTTCATGTCTGTGAGCGCGCGAAGCGGTAATGTCACTCTTGCTGCCAATTCCATTATAATGCAATTGTTTATTCTGTTTTCATATTTCATGGATGGTTTTGCTTTTGCTGGTGAAGCTCTTTCGGGCAAATATCTTGGTGCCGGGAATTATCTAAAACTTAAACTTACAATTAAAGCATTATTTATGTGGGGGGCTTCGGTAACACTTATTTTCACTCTTATATATGGAGTAGCCTTAGAACAGGTGCTATCTATTCTCACTGACGACAGAAATGTTATTAATTTTGCTTTAGAATACCGATGGTGGTGTGCAGCAATACCGATAGCAGGAGCATCCGCCTTTATCTGGGATGGCATATTTATAGGAATGACTGCCACGAAACAAATGGTATGGTCAATATTTACCGCTTGCATCTGTTTTTTCGCGATATTTTTCAGTCTTTCATTTCTACCTACAAATCATCGTTTGTGGGTGGCATTTATAATATATATTGCAATGCGAGGCATTATGCAATGGTTTTTATATCACAAAAGCATAATGGTAGGATATAAAAAATAAACCATCGATAGATTGTAAAATTCCGATGGCTTATTTTAAATATTATATTTTGTGATTTTTACCACACAAAACCCACTTTTAATGCTAATGTTCCCGTTGTAGCTGCCATTTTAGAATATTCCGGATCACTTCCTTCATCCCATATTGCAAAGTCATATTTATAACGCTGAGCATAATAGCCAAGAGATAAATCCAATTTTAATACCTTAGTCAATTTTAGATTACATCCCAATTGCGGTGCAAAGTATATTCCACCTTTTCCTTTGAAACTATAACCTAAATTATACTCGTTATTTTCTCCAAATTCAAATTTTCCCGTATCATTTTCGCTATAATTACCATATCCCACATCACCGGATACATATAACGAAATCTTATTATTCAAAGGATAATATCCTTTCAAATTTAAATATATTTGAAGACTTGTGGGTTTATTAAAAGCCCAATCATTATCATATCTTATGTCAGAAGTTCCTATTTCCGCACCCACTCCCACTCCGGCGAAAAAATAAGGATTGATTCGGAGTCCATGCACCGTTTTTACAATAAATTTATCCACCCTGTGCTCTCCTACTCCTATTCCATATCCCACGCCTATATCTCCTTGATAACGCATTTGTGCATTCAAAACAGGGAATAATGACAACAAGAATAGTG
>CAZYEO010000165.1:0-4356 GCA_964646495.1 uncultured Muribaculaceae bacterium | reverse complement strand
GTTGATGCTACTTATATTAAAAATACACCTAATTATCGATTCCAGTTATCGCAGGATTCCTTTTCTTGCATAATATAATATCAATCTTTTTTGTCTACCTTTTAGTTACATAATTACTATTATGTTAAATATATTTCGCGAAATATGCATTAAACACCACTTATTGATACTCCCATTCTATTTTGTCTTGTTGTGATATTATAAGTAATCAGTATATATTTTATAGATGGGTATTTATTACTTTGTTACAATGAGGCTGTCTAACAATCAAATGTTTAGATAGCCTCTTTTCTATTATATGCACTTCTAACAAACTTTTATTTTGCTTTAAGCTGCCAGATTATGATCAGAACTATCATATGGCTTAATACTTGCTGATAATATAGGCTTTTTATAAAGATATTTGAAAAGAAAAAAGGCACTATATCCTAAGGTAGCCAATTTTCGCATATTATGGGCAAGTGCTTTCAAGCCAAATTCAATTTCAGCTCCTTTCAATCCTCGTAACCTAAACCTCCTAAAATTCCCGCACTCTTTTATATGTCCGAAAACAGCCTCAGGCTCTATAGGACGTTTACCTCTATGGTATACTCCTTCGGGGGAATTAAGAAGTTGACGAACATTATTCTTATATTCATTCAATTTATGATTAACTTCAATTCGTCTATCACCAGTTGATTTATGACATAAACTTCTTAAGGGGCATCCGGTACATCTTTTGGCTTTATACATACTGACGGTATAGATATAACCTGCATCCGATTTTCTTCTTTCATTTCGCACGAATTCAAGATGTTGTCCCATGGGGCATACATAATAATTTTCTGTGGCATTGTAGTAGAAGTTAGCAGAGAGAAAGGGGTTGTTCTTACATTTACGTTTCTGTTCTTTATGAAAATAGTTATACTTGACAAAAGGAGTAATTCCGGCATCGAACAACCATTCATAATTCTCTTGACTCCCATATCCTGAATCGGCACAACAATACTACTCTGACGATTATACCGTTCTTTGAACTGTTTCAGAAATGGAATTAAAGTCAATGTATCAGTGGGACGCTGAAATATATTATAATGAGTAATAAATTGATTTTCTGTGGATATTTGTATGTTATATCCGGGCTTTAACTGCCCATTCATCATTGCATCTTCCTTCATCCTCATAAAAGTCGCTTCCTCATCTGTTTTAGAATAAGAGTTACGATCTTTCATTTTAGAAAGTTGAGTTTGGTAACTTTCTAATTTGGGGATGGTTTCATTCTGCAATTTATCAATTGTTTTCCGTATTTTTTTAGGTGTATCTTTCTTCTCCAATGCTGCATTTATCTTATTTAGACGTTCCCTAAAATCCTCCACGTCATTACAGGCAGTGTTACAATCAGTTTCCTCAAATTTGATTTGACTCTCGATCTGCTCAAGCACTGCTCTGGTTTTCGCTTTTAACTTTATATCATTCTTTTCAACTGATTTTTTCCAGACAAAAGTGTATTTATTAGCCATGGATTCTATCTTGGTACCATCAATATATTGAACATCAAGTGACACAAATCCATGCTCATGAAGCAGCTCTACGACTTGTGTGAAAATCTTGGCAAAATTATCTTTCAATCGTTTAGAACGAAATAAGTTTATAGTGCGGAAATCGGGTCTAATACATCCGCCAAGCCACATATATAATACATTTTCCTTTAATTGCTGTTCAATTCTGCGGGAAGAGTGAATATTATTAAGGTAAGCAAAGATTAGCAACTTTAGCATTGTTTTTGGATTGAAGCAGCTGTTGCCACCCCCTTTATAGGTTTTAAGGATATCACCTATATCGATACGATCAATGATGCCGTTTATAACTCTGACAGGATGGTTTGTAGGTACAAGTTCATCATAACTTGGAGGAAGAAGCATCAATTGATTTTGATTTTCCGATTTTATTGCTAATTTTGCCATAGTAACGAATTGATAATAAGTTATTTATGCAAATCTAATTTACAAAATTAATTCGATACTACAAAGGCTTTCTGTCTGATTTTCAGATAGAAAGCCTTATTTTTTTGCAATAAAAAAGAGACTGACTAAACTTGTTAGACAGCCTCATGAACGCGTCTTAAATCTTTGGAAGTGCACACCTACTCTATTATATAATTCATTCCGTTAAGGTATGCTTATATACATGTTATTGCTACGTTTGCTTATGATGTTAGAAGTACACATTCGCTATTCTTGTGATATAATGCAAAAGCAGTGACAATTATGCCACTGCTTAATATTGTTTGTTGTTGAATTTAATTCAGCAACCTATTTTATTTGGATTTTTCTTTATCCCACGCATCTTTGAGTGCTATTGTACGATTGAACACTAAGTGTTGGTTCGCAGAGTCAGGGTCTACTGTGAAATATCCGATTCTCTGGAATTGAAAATGATCTCCAACTTTTGCATTATTTGAAATGAAAGGTTCAATTTTTACGTTTGATAAAACCTTCAATGAATCAGGATTAAGATGCTCACGGAAATCTTTTTCTTTTTCTTCTGCAGGATTTTCAACGTTGAAAAGTCTATCATAAAGCCGTACTTCTGCATTGATTGCATCTGATACTGATACCCAGTGAAGCGTGCCTTTTACTTTGCGCATGCTACCAGGCAATCCGCTTTTTGTGTCGGGATCGTATTCGCAGTATATCTCTTCTATATTGCCCTCAGAATCTTTCTTGCATCCTGTACATTTCACAATATATGCTGATTTTAATCTCACTTCTCCTCCAATAGTCATTCGGAAGAATTTTTTTGGAGCTTCCTCCATGAAATCTTCTCTTTCTATGTATATTTCACGGGTAAATGGCATGAGATGGGTCCCTGAGTTTTCTTGTTCCGGATTATTCTCCATTTCAAGCATTTCTCGACCATTCTCAGGATAATTGGTTATAATTACTTTTACGGGATTTAGTACAGCACTAACGCGAGTAGCTGTTTTATTAAGATCTTCACGAATGCTATGTTCAAGTAGTGAGATGCTATTTAAAGCCTCATATTTAGTATAACCAATCTTATCGATGAATGCTTTGATAGATTCGGGTGTGTATCCGCGACGGCGTAATCCGCAGATTGTAGGCATGCGTGGATCGTCCCATCCGCTTACTAATCCTTCTTTCACTAATTGGAGCAATTTACGCTTGCTCATAACTGTATATGTGAGATTCAATCTGTTAAATTCAAGCTGACGAGGACAATAGCTATCATCAGCAAGTTCTTTTACGAAATATTCGTATAAAGGGCGATGTACTTCAAATTCGAGGGTGCAAATTGAGTGTGTAACACCTTCGAAATAGTCAGATTGTCCATGAGCAAAATCATACATAGGATAAACATTCCAGTTATTTCCAGTACGATGATGCGAATGCTTAATTATACGATACATTATGGGGTCGCGAAAGTGCATATTGGAAGATGCCATGTCAATTTTAGCACGTAATACATAGGCTCCTTCTTCAAATTCACCTTTATTCATGCGTTCGAATATATCAAGGCTTTCTTCTGTTGGGCGGTTTCTAAAAGGGCTTGGTGTGCCTGCTTTTGTGGGCGTTCCTTTTTGTTCGGCAATCTGTTCAGAAGTTTGTTCATCCACATATGCTTTACCCTCTTTTATCATTCTTTTTGCGAGATCAAACAATTGAGGGAAGTAATCGGATGCATAATATTCCCTATCTTCCCAGTCGAATCCTAACCATTTAATATCCTCTTTGATTGATTCGACATATTCCACATCTTCTTTTGCCGGATTAGTATCGTCAAAACGAAGATTGCATGTGCCTCCAAACATTTTAGCTGTTCCGAAATTCATACATATAGCTTTAGCATGCCCTATATGCAGATATCCATTAGGCTCTGGTGGAAAACGAGTGTTGAGACGCGAATTGTTTTTACCCTCTTTGAGGTCGTTGGCTATGATTTGCTGGATAAAGTTTAATCCTTTCTTTTCTTCCGCAGGATTCTCTGTGATGTTCTCCGCCATAATATTTGTCTTAGTGATTGACTGATTATTGTTAATTGTAATATCAGAAAAAAGTAATTCTGATACAATATGCAAAGATATAAAACTTATATATAATGTGCAATAACAGATTTTATGACAAAATAAAAAACATCATAAATGCCCCCTACCCCCTCCCTTTTTAGTTATAAAATGGCATATATGCGTTTTTTATAGCTTTTAATTTGTAATCAAATAATATTTATTAATTTTGCCATGTATCCCATCTTTGACAGTAAGAGACAGAAAATAGCCCCTTTATGCGCTGAATTACAGCGCGTTAGGGGCTATTTTATTTGAGGCTTTTGTGTAGTACCTTGATGCTTGTTTGCAGG
>CAZYEO010000164.1:0-4376 GCA_964646495.1 uncultured Muribaculaceae bacterium | reverse complement strand
GAGAAAAATTTACTGTATTATAATGGCATTATTGGTATTAGGAACGGTTGCATCGTGCAATTCGGATGATGACTCACAGGGATACAATTATCAATTGAACATGGTTACTGTGGCGAGTGTAGATACCGACGGAGCTGTTTTTACTTTTCAAGCTTATGACGATTCCCCGATGATTACACTCAAAGCTCCCGATTTCAAATCAAATGTTTCGTTTAGACCTGGGCAACGAATAATGTTGAGCTATATGCCACGTAACTTACAGGATGAAGCTACCATAAAAACAGTGGATGTAAACGGATATATTGGCACAATATTTGATTCTTTACGTATCGCACCGCTTGTCAATATTCTTGCACCTGCCAACAACCCTATGAAACTAAAAAGTATATGGCGCACCGGAGATTTCATAAATCTTAATTGTCAGTTGCAATATACAGGAATTGGAAGGCGATTTATGATGATAATCGATGATTCCACAAGGTATGAGAGCGTGATAGATGCTTATATTATAGATGATATCATGGGACACGAAGGATATTTTTATCGTCGTTCCTATTCATCTTTTTTCATAGGAAACGCATGGAATTCCCCATCATGCACCACATTTAGAGTACACGTTAATGACCTCACTTGGCCTGACGTGAAATATTATGATTTCAATAAGAAATAAATAAAAAATAATACAATATGACACAAGAAAAGAAAGAAATTAAGATCGAGCTTACACCAGAGGTGGCTCAAGGAAAATATGCCAATCTTGCTGTAATAGCACACTCGGCATCTGAGGTTTTTATCGATTTGATATGTTTGGCTCCCAATACTCCACAAGCTAAAGTACAGAGTAGAGTGATAATGACCCCCGAAAATGCAAAGCAACTTATGCTCGCTTTGCAGGACAATATTGCAAAATATGAATCAACATTTGGCGTGATACAACCCAAAAATGTTACCGGTAACCAAGGTGGAAATGTGCCACCAATCATGTTTCCCGGAGGGCAAGCATAAGAAATAAATCGAATAAACTCAGAAAAAATATTAAGATGGAAAATCCACTATATATATATAATTCATTGACGAGAAAGAAAGAACAGTTCATCCCGATTCATGACGGTAGTGTGGGGATGTATGTTTGCGGACCTACGGTATATGGCGACGGACATTTGGGGCACGCGCGTCCTGCGATAACATTTGATGTATTGTTTCGTTATCTTACTCATTTAGGCTATAAAGTGCGTTATGTGAGAAATATTACCGATGTAGGGCATTTGGAACATGATGCCGACGAAGGAGAGGATAAAATTGCTAAAAAAGCGCGCCTTGAGCAACTCGAGCCGATGGAAGTGGTTCAGTATTATCTCAATCGTTATCATAAAGCTATGGATGCTCTTAATGTGCTACCACCAAGTATTGAACCTCATGCCTCGGGACACATTATAGAGCAAATAGAATATGTGCAATCTATTCTTGATGCCGGATATGCCTATGTGAGTGAAGGCTCTGTGTATTTCGATGTGGAAAAATACAATAAGGATTATAACTATGGCAAACTGTCGGGCAGAAATGTAGAGGAGTTATTGAGTACCACACGTGCGCTCGATGGACAAACAGAAAAGCGCAACAGTGCCGATTTTGCATTGTGGAAGAAAGCATCTCCCGAACATATTATGCGTTGGAATTCACCTTGGAGTGTGGGATTTCCGGGATGGCACATGGAATGCTCGGCAATGGGTGAAAAATATCTCGGAGAGCAATTCGATATTCATGGTGGAGGAATGGATTTGATGTTTCCTCATCATGAATGTGAAATAGCTCAATCGGTGGCACACAGTGGCCACGATGCTGTGCATTATTGGATGCACAACAATATGATTACAATCAACGGGCAAAAAATGGGTAAAAGTTTAGGAAATTTCATTACACTCGATGAATTTTTCACCGGTAGCAATAAGACCCTTGCTCAGGCTTTCTCACCTATGACTATTCGTTTCTTTATCCTGATGGCACAATATCGTAGCACTCTCGACTTTTCAAACGATGCTTTGCAAGCCTCCGAGAAGGCATTAAATAGAATGCTCGAAGGAGTGAAACGCTTATATGAATTGAAGCCGAGCGATAAATCTACAATAGAAATAGGGGATATAAAGGGGCGTTGCTATGAAGCAATGAATGATGATCTAAACACGCCTATAGTGTTGGCGCATCTATTTGAAGGCTGTCGCATAATAAACTCGGTGAAGGATGGCAATGCCACACTCACAGCTACTGATATAGATACGCTCAAAGATACATTTAAAATATTTTTATGCGATGTGTTGGGTATTCGCACCGAATTTGGGGGTGTTTCAGCTGGAGATGTAAACCTGAAACCTTTTGAAGAAGCTATTGATCTGCTTTTGAGTATCAGAAGCGAAGCTAAAGCCAAAAAGGATTGGGCTACAAGCGATCTTATTCGCAATCGCCTCACTGAAATAGGATTTGATATAAAAGATACCAAGGATGGTTTTGAATGGAATGTAAAATAACCATTCAGCATCATAATTCGATAGAGGGGATAGAGCTTATATGGTTCTATCCTTTTTTATTGTAGTGAAAACTATCCTATTGAACTTATAGGTGTATAGTGAAAAAAATTGGTGAATATTTGGTGGGAACGGTTTAAAAAAAGAAGTGGTTGTCATCCCGACAACCAATCTCAATTAACCTTAAATCTAATACCATGAAAAACACAGTACAAATGTAATTGATTTTATGTTATGCAACATAATTATTGGGCAAGAAAAGTGCTTAAATAAGCGTTATTTAACTAATGAGATGTGTAGTCGTAATTAAATTTGCTTATTTTAATATTATGTCGGTGTTTTGGTGTCTTATTTTATGGATTTATTGGTGAGAATAATCCATTCTGAAATATCTGATAGCACTTCCGGAGAAATAGTCTCTTCAATTCCTGAATAGTTAAACCCTTTTGTAAGTGATTCGCATTGTTGAAAGAGGTGGTTGTGATTTGGATAATGCTTTATGGTAACATTTTTATTCCCATTGGCAGAAATGTTTTTATTGATTGCATTTAGACTTGTTTCCGCATCCACTTGCGCATCCATATCACCGTTGAGGGCGAAAACCGGACATTTTATTTTTCTCAAATTCTCAGTGGGATCATATTTAATAAACTCCACATACCAATTTGAGGTGAGTATATCCAAATCTCCCTCCATTGCTTTTAACTCATCAACCGATAGTTTTTTCCCTTCGGTTTCAGATAAAAGGTCTTTTTTCAAAGTGTTGCGAAGAGTTTGTCTATTCGATGAATTTTTGATTAATCGATAGCGTTGCGCAATTCTATTGAAATAAGCTCCTGTTTTCGATATATCAGCACCCATCGCTTCGCTGATTAATTTCACTTGCAGATTCATGAGAGATTCACCATCTATCCCCGGAGCGGCAAGTGTGACAATAAAAGCGGTTCTGGGGTCGGTAGCTCCGTTGATAAAGGCAATTGCTCCCCCCTCACTATGCCCTAAATAACCAATTTTTTTAGGATCAATATCGCTTCTCGATGCGAGATAATCGAAAGCAGCTTGGGCATCTGTGGCAAAATCGGAAGTAGTCCCACCTGCAAAAATACCCTCTGATTTTCCCGTTCCACGGTCATCGTAGCGTAACACGGCTATCCCATTTCTTGTGAGATAGTCGGCAATTACTTTGAATGGTTTATGCTGAAAAATCTGTTCATCACGGTTTTGTGCACCACTCCCAGTAATCATAACCACTGCCGGAAATTTGTTACCCTCTTTGGGTAGCGTCAAAGTGCCACTGAATTTTAATTTTGCTTTATGATTTGTGAATACAACCTCCTCTTCTAAATATGGATAAGGTGGTTGAGGTTCTTGATTCTTTCCGATAGTAGATATTTTAGATTTCTGTGCTTTTATTTCAGGGGTTAAATCAAGAGGGAATTTACCTCCGCCTTGGCTGAAAGTCCCCGAAATTTCATTGTTCTTACTCACAGTTCCAACATAAAGAGCTTTTAATTGAGCAATATTTATAGTGAGTATCGAATCTTTTAATTCAACAGAAGAAGTAGGGATTCCAAACGCATTTTGAGATGGGCTATCTAAGGTTGCTTTTATGGATTCGCCATCTTTTTTAATCTCAAATACCAAAGGAAGTTCCATAGAACCTACAGCCAACGTGCCACTCCATCGTCCGGATATTTCAATTGCATAAGCCCCACAAAAAATAAACAATGATGATAATGCCACAAGTAAGATTCTCATATCTGATAAATTTAAGATTATATATCAACAAAGATAATACAGCCCCAGATATAATACAAATAATTGATTTACTGATATAATCTCGATCATACGGCAACG
>CAZYEO010000163.1:0-4473 GCA_964646495.1 uncultured Muribaculaceae bacterium | reverse complement strand
CCGGTGGCGAAAGGATGAAAAATGATACCACAATTAATTACGCTACAAATTCTACAGATACGATTGACTTCAGCGGAAAAGTAGAGCTAATATTAAAATCAGAAAATCAACTTTCTACAGGTAAATATACCATAAAGGTTAATGTGCATAAGATGAAACCTGATTCATTGTATTGGAATCAGATGGCTCGTCGCGACTTGCCGAGTTTCACGCCTCCACTCGCACAGAAAACCATTGAATACAAAAATCAGATGTTCTGTCTTATACGTGAATCATCTCAATATGTTCTTTCGACCACTGAAGATCCGGCAGCAGCCAACGCATGGACAAAACAACGCGTGGAATTTTCGTTTACACCAAATCTCCGATCTTTCACTGCTACGGACGATGCATTATATATACTTTCGACAGACGGAGATTTATATACATCGACAACCGGAACTGCATGGACAAGCTGTAACTCTAATTTCTATAGCATAATTGGTGGTTATCAATCTACATTGCTTGCCATAAGCTCGAATGAAAACATATTCTATCACGATGTTTATCCACGCCCTGCAGGGTATTCACCCGTTGCATGCGAAAGCGAATTTCCAATCAAAGATTCATCTCCTTTGATTACATTCACCACCCAATGGGGTACCGCTCCACAATCAATGATACTTGGAGGCACTACAGCTGGAGGTCAATTGACCGGAGCAACTTGGGGATATGACGGTAAGAATTGGGGACAGGTGAGCGACCTATCAATCCCTGCTCGCAAAGGAGCCGTATTAATTCCATATTTCACATTTAAGACAAACAACCGATGGCTTGTCACAAAATATACCACTTGGATAGCTATCGGAGGAATAAATGCCACGGGGGAAGCTACAAAAGATGTATTTATATCCATGAACCAAGGCATTACATGGTCGAAAGGCGATGAATTATTGCAATTGCCTACATATATAGCTCCATTTGCCAATGCTCAAGCGATAATCAAAGAAGTGCCAATGTCATCTCGCTCTACACTATCTGCCGACGTTTGGGAACCGATAGCTTCGCGCAAGTTGCCAGTGTGGTGTTCAATAATACCTCCAATGACTTCAAGAAGCTATGTTCAGACTTGGGATTGCCCATATATTTACATGTTTGGTGGAGAGTCAGCAAATGGCACATTGATGAATAATATTTGGCGAGGAGTGCTTAATCGATTATCGTTTAGGCCAATTATATAAAATCAAAAAATATCACGCATACTTTAAATGCACAAAATCCGTTTTCTAAAATAGAAATCAATCCAAGATACTATATATGAAAAAATTATTGGCATTATTAGTGTGTACGATCATAGGATTAAACATTACGCTCAACGCGCAGGATTACCGATATGAAATTGGAGCCGGCATAGGAATGAGCGGATATTTAGGGGATGCAAACAAAAGTAACTTTTTGAAGCATCCGGGCTTTGCCGGAGGTGCATTGTTCCGTTACATTATAGATTACCGATGGGCTTTGAAAGCAAATCTCTACACAGCATCGTTGAGTGGCAATTCTGCCGATTATACCGATGTATTGCCGGGAGGAGCAACATATAAATTCAACTCACAGGTATATGACTTAGGGGCACAAATGGAATTTAATTTTTTTAATTTCGGTTTGGGATATAAATATAAAAAATTGCATCGCCTCAGCCCGTATCTCACATTAGGAATAGGAACCACCCTATCCTCTTGCGATGGAATAACAGCTTTCGCTCTTAATATCCCCATGGGAGTAGGAGTGAAATATAAGATAAAAGAAAGGCTCAACGTAGGATTTGAATTTACAATGCGCAAAACATTTGGCGACAAAGTAGACGGATTGAATCTTGGAGACCTTTACAACATAAAAAGCTCGTTTGTGAAGAATACAGATTGGTATTCATTGATGATGTTTTCTATCACTTACGAATTTAGCAAGCGTTGTACGCAGTGTCACTACGTAGAATGATTTTTATTAATTAAAAAGACAAAACTAAGAGGATATAATGCCCTTAATTGAGACCATAAACAAAGAACGACTTCCACGTCATGTAGCAGTGATAATGGACGGCAACGGCAGATGGGCAAAGCAACGCAATCTGGATCGCTCGCAAGGACATGTGGAGGGAGTCAATACAGTACGTCTGATTACAGAAATAGCATCTGAAATCGGGATAGGGTTTCTTACATTATACACCTTCTCAACCGAAAACTGGAATCGTCCGAAAGAGGAGGTAGATGCATTGATGAATCTCATAGTGGTGGCAATAGAACGTGAAACTCCCGACCTCATAAAAAACAATGTGCGCCTCGACATGATAGGCGATATTGAAAGAATGCCGGAATTTGCACGCACCCGACTTAACAAATGTATGGCTGACACCTCGCACTGCACAGGATTGACATTAATTCTCGCTCTAAGCTATTCGAGCAAGTGGGAAATAATTGAAGCTGTAAAATCCATAGCAAAGCGCGCAATCGACGGAGAAATAACAGTCGATGCAATCGATGATGCAATGATAAGCCAATCGCTTACCACAAATAATTTCCCGGATCCAGATCTATTGATACGCACTGCCGGCGATTTGAGGATAAGCAATTTCCTATTATGGCAAATCGCATATTCAGAATTATATTTTACACCTAAATACTGGCCTGACTTTACAAAAGATGATTTTTGTGAAGCAATAATCGAATATCAGAGACGCGAAAGAAGATTTGGCAAAACCAGTGAGCAAATAAAATTATGAACCAAATGATATATACATCACTCAATAATATGCACAAAAAGCTACTATTAATGGTAATCATCGGCATTAGCTGCTTCAGCGTAGCGAAAGCACAAGAAGCCAATGATACCATCTACAATCCCAATATAGTGTTTACAGGAATGCCTAAGCAATATGAGATAGCAGGCATAAAAGTAACTGGAGTAAAAAATTATGAGGATTACATAATAATCGGCTATTCAGGGCTTACAGTCGGACAGCGTATAGATATTCCGGGTGGAGATCTCAACAATGCAGCCAAACGCTTCTGGAGACAAGGTTTATTCTCTAAGGTGCAAATTAAGGTTGAAAAAACCGTTGGCGACAAAGCATGGCTCGAAATAGTATTGCGCCAACAGCCACGCATATCCGAAATAGTATATTCGGGCATGAAAAAGGGTGAAAAAGATGATATTCAAGCTCGACTTGGGCTAATGAAGGGTAACCAATTTACCCAAAACATTGCAGCAAGAGCCAAACAAATAATTGAAAAATATTATGCAGAAAAAGGGTTCAAGAATGCAGATGTAAAAGTAACTCAACGTGAAGATTTATCGCATGAAAATGAGGTGATTGTCAATATTTCCGTAAATAAGCATGATAAGGTAAAAGTAAACAAGATTTATATCAGCGGAAATGAGGTAATGAGTGACAATGCACTCAAACGCACAATGAAGAAAACCAATGAAAACGGTAATCTACTCAACCTATTCAAGCAAAAGAAATTTGTTGCCGATGATTTTACAGCCGACAAACAACTAATTATCGATAAGTATAACGAAAAAGGGTATCGCGATGCCAAAATATTGAGCGACAGCGTAGTAGACTACGATGGAAAATCGGTTAATGTATTCCTTACTGTAGAAGAGGGTAAAAAATATTATATCTCGGATATCCGTTGGGTGGGCAACACTCTATATCCATCGGAAATACTCGACAACGTTCTCGGCATGAAAGCAGGGGATGTATATAATCAAAAACTTATCAATAAACGAACCACCGAGGATGAAGATGCTGTATCCAATCTATATATGAACCGTGGATATCTATTCTATCAACTCGTGCCAATCGAACAAAACATTCATGGCGATTCTATAGCATTGGAAATGCGCATGTTTGAGGGTCCTCAAGCAAAAATAAATAAGGTGGTGATAAACGGTAACGACCGATTATATGAAAAGGTAGTACGTAGAGAACTTCGTGTAAAACCCGGACAGTTATTTTCAAAAGCCGACTTAATGCGTTCGGCACGTGAAATTGCACAAACAGGTCACTTCGACCCGGAAAAAATGGATATACGCCCCGAACCAAACGAGGAAAATGGTACGGTGGACATTCTTTTCAATCTTGAATCGAAAGCCAACGACCAAATCGAGTTTTCGGCAGGTTGGGGTCAAACAGGTATTATTGGTAAATTAAGTTTGAAATTCACCAATTTCTCCATTCAAAACTTATTCCGTCCATCGCGCTTCAAAGGAATTATACCACAAGGAGAGGGACAGACATTCACCATCAGCGCACAGACAAATGCAAGATACTATCAACAATATAGCGTCTCATTCCTTGATCCTTGGTTTGGAGGAAAACGCCCTAACTCATTATCGGTATCGGCTTATTACTCTCGTCAAACAGGTGTAAACTCATCATATTACAACAGCAACTACTATAATGGTGCATACAATGGTGGCTACAGTTACGGT
>CAZYEO010000162.1:0-4508 GCA_964646495.1 uncultured Muribaculaceae bacterium | reverse complement strand
TTGGGGTTTTTAGCCTAAGTTTCAAATAATTAGATAATTTAATGGGTTTTATTTTGGAATAGATTGAATAAATACATATCTTTGCAAGAACGAAATATATTTTGACTATACAAAGGGGGTCTCAACTGCAAAAGTGGAGATTCTTTTATTTTTTACTTACTTTTAAAAACTATTTAAACCATGGCACTCAGTTACATGACAAAAGAGGGGTATAAAAAGAAAATGGAGGAAATCGCATATCTTGAAAGTGTGAAACGTCCTGAAATATCCCGCGCTATCGCCGAAGCCCGAGATAAAGGCGATCTATCGGAAAATGCCGAGTATGATGCTGCCAAAGAAGCCCAAGGAATGCTTGAAATGAAAATTTCACAACTTAAAGATCTTGTGGCTAATGCGAGAATAATCGATGACAGCAAGCTCAATACTCACGAAGTTCAGATTCTAAACACAGTTACGATTAAAAATGTGAAGAATGGTATGCAGATGAAGTATACTATCGTAGCTGAAAGTGAAGCAAATCTGAAAGAACATAAAATAGCATCCAATACACCTATCGGTAAAGGGTTACTCGGTAGAGGAGTGGGCGATGTTGTAGATATTCAAGTTCCATCAGGGTTGATGTCGTTTGAGGTAATTGATATTTCAATTTAATATAAATACATCAAGATAATGGCAACAATTTTCAGCAGGATTATAGCAGGAGAAATTCCATGTTTTAAGATAGCGGAAGATGAAAAGCATTTTGCCTTTCTCGACATAAATCCGGTGTCACAAGGACACACACTTGTTATTCCTAAAAAAGAGGTTGATTATATTTTTGACCTATCTTCGGAGGAGTATTCCGATCTCATGGCTTTTGCTCATAAAGTGGCAAGGAGTCTAAAAAATGTGATCCCATGCAAGCGCATTGGGGTAGCTGTGATGGGACTTGAAGTGCCTCATGCACATGTGCATCTTGTCCCTATAAACAAGGAGAGCGATATGAATTTCTTTAAAGAAAAGCTAACCCTTTCGGCTGAAGAAATGCAGAATATTGCCGATAAAGTATCGGAAGATATTGCATTAATACGGTAGTATATTTACTGGTAGATTACGATTGAATTCGGAGGTAAGCACATGCGTGGAAACACCGTATGCATATCTCCGGATTTTTTACCTTAAAAGATAAAGTATTATGAATATAGAAGAGATACGCGAATATTGTCTTAGAAAAAAAGAGGTGGAAGAAACATTCCCATTTGATGATGTTACGTTGGTATTTAAAGTATGTGGTAAAATGTTTCTGTTGATTCCGCTGGATAATCCTGTGCATATATGCATGAAATGCGATCCCGATCGTTCTATTAATCTACGTGATAGATATGAGGGGATAGAAGGAGCATTTCATTTTAATAAAAAATACTGGAATCAGGTTTCCTTATGTGGTAATGTACCCCCTAAATTGGTATTTGAGCTTATAGACCATTCATACAATGAGGTGGTGGCAAAATTGCCCCGCAGGATACGTGAAACATTGCTATAATTTGATTTTATCCGGCTCGATATTCGCTGGGAGACATGCCTACGTGATGTTTGAAATATTTCCCGAAAAATGATTGATTGGCAAAATTAAGAGCAGAACTAATCTCCTGAATGGTTTGCGATGAGGACCTAAGCATAACTTTAGCAGTGAGGATCACATAATTGTCAATCCATTCTCCTGCAGTGCGTCCGCTAACAGTTTTGACCACTGCTGATAGATGTTTGGGTGATATGAATAACTTATCGGCATAGAATGCCACCGAACGGTCAATTTTGAAATCACGTTCTACGAGCAGGAAAAAGTTATAAAATATATCCTCATTTCTCGATCTTTTAATTGGTGCATAGGTGTTGCGCTTATTGAAAATATCCAATGTTTCATATAATAGTGATTGCAACAAGTGGTGTATCATGTGGCGACTATATGTGCTACCGGCTATTTTGATTTTTTTCCATAAGAACGCATGAAATTCTGCTATGCTATCTACTTCATCCTGATTGAGACAAATAATCGGATTTTGCTTGAAATTAAGTACAAAAGGGAGTAGGGTATGTATATCTGGTACTGCGGAATTGACATATCCGGGAGCAACACCAATAAAAAGGGCTTTAAAGTCATCCGATAATTTATAACTGTGAATTATATGGTCGGGTAAGAGGGTGATGAGTGTATTCTTTTCTACATTATACTCTTTTAGGTTCACCTCGATGCTTCCCGAACCTTCAATACATACACCGAAGATTGGCATTTCTAATTTCACAGGATTAGATGGTAACGAGATGTCCTTTATATCATCAAATATAAAGATTTCATTGTCGATACTATCCGATTTTATCAGAGAATTAATATTAACTTCTGAATTTGGTCTCCCATTTTTGCAACTTAACATAAGGTTTGATTTTGACCACAAAAATAACTTATAGATACTATTAATCCAAATATATAGGGAAAAATAGAACAGTTGTGGCTTTATTTCAAAAATAAAAGCATCCAGCAATATATATATTTAGATACTATGGATGAAAGCGGCTAAATTTATTTCTCGAGTAATTCCAAGCTTTTTGCGTAGACGTAATCTCGACTTTTTCAATGCTTCTTCAGATTGAAGAGTTATCTGCACAATCTGGCTATTACTCATATTTAACCGTAGAAATACGCATAGTTTTCTTTCGTTTGGCGTAAGATTTGGAAAATTATTATTAAGCCTATTGTAAAATGATGAATCTATTTTCTTAAATAGAATCTCAAATTCTTCCCAATTTACATTTACCGATTTTAGCTTATATTGAGAAATTAATGATCTTATTTCGTTCATTGCATCCACATTATCGGTATCTTTTATATTTGACAATGTTTTTAGGCTGTGGGTTTCGTTTTCAGCACTTTGCATTAATTTAAGTGTGGCAGTGGTCAAAGATTTTTGATTATCCTCAAGCTCTCTATTCGCATTTATAACTTCAAGACTTAATACTTGATGTTTGAGTTTATATGACCTTTGCAATATAAATATAAATCCTATTAGCAATACAAATATAATTGAAAGCAATAATATAAATTGCCATTGTTTTGCAATTTTAAGAGCCTGTTTATCCTTTTCCATTTCATATACTTTCCTCTCTTTGTCAAAATGATATGTACTTTCCAATCGGGATATTTCTCGGATGTTACCTTCGTTTAATAGGCTATCACTAAGTACTTTATATTCTACATGTTTTAGATAGGCATTACTATAGTCGTGAGTTGCCGCATAAATCTCTGCCAACTGCTTGCAGCATGCACTCTGGAGCTTCAGATATCCTACCTCTTTTGCAGCCGATAATGCCTTCTCGGTGTATTCTTTTGCCTTTGCATATTGACGTTTTTTTGTATAATAATATCCTGTTCGTTCCCATACTTCACTTGAAATATATATAGATTTTAATACATCAGCGAGCTTTAGAGCTTCGTCAATATATATTTTTGCTTTATCAAATTCGTTTTGCGATGTGTATATCGAGCCAAGATTTGTAAGTACGTTGATTTTGAGAGGAATATTTTTATCTTTTCCAAGCTCTAACGATTTATGTAAATAATCAGATGCCTCCGGTTTTTTTAGATCGGAATATATGCTTCCTATATTAGCAAAGCAGATCGACATTCGGATTGAATCGCCCATTTCCTTTGATATATCCAATGCTCTCTGAATAGACTTAACTGCAGATTCAAAATCACGTTGTTCGGTATATACCCCCGCCATATTATTCAGTACTCTAAATGCCCCCATTTTATATCCTTCCTCTTCGTTTATTTTCAAAGATGAAAGATAAGCCTCTATTGCCGCCGGATAATTACCCTTTCGGGCATGAATGGTTGCAATTTCACCATATACAGATACTATCAATTTCTTGTCATTTATCTGATGAGCAAGATCAATAACCTCCTGAAATTTTTCAATAGCAAGGTTAAGGTTGTCTTTGGTTGATGTATTTAGAGCCAAATTGAAAAGAGCTTTAGCAATAAGACTTTTATTATTGATATCATTAGCTATCTTGTAGGCTTTATTATTGAGTTTTTCACTTTCAGTATAATTCCCAAGTTTAAAATATGCAGCTCCCAATGAAATTAAACATATACATTCCACCTCTTTGTCGCCAGATTTTTGAGCATATTTAAGTGCTGTGCTAAAATAATCGAAGGCTATTTTTTTGTCTTTTGCTACGTGTACTAACCCCATAAGACGTTCGCTCATGGCGATGCCTTGCATATAATTAATTTTATGGGATATTATGAGTGCATCTTCTGCATATTTTTTTGCCTTAATAGGGTCTTGTTCATATATCAAAGAGCCTACTTTATTAAGGGCGTTTACCTTTGCGGTATCGGATGAATTAGAGTTTTCTATTTGCTTAATAAGACTATTTATTGTACTGTTTTGAGCATTGATCTCAATACCAAAAAAGAGTTCTAAAGATACAAAAACACAAATTACAAAAGCAATTTTTAGCAC
>CAZYEO010000161.1:0-4540 GCA_964646495.1 uncultured Muribaculaceae bacterium | reverse complement strand
GTTATACTCCCTTATCGATCTTATCCCCTGAAGCACATCTTCATTTATAATATCTAATATAATTAAGGATATACCTCCTCTTTTTATAATGCTCAAAGCATTTTTTGCATTATTTGCTTGCAAGAGATTAAACCCTTTGTTCATTACCGATTTCAATCTATTGTAAAG
This sequence comes from uncultured Muribaculaceae bacterium, assembly GCA_964646495.1. Lineage (GTDB taxonomy): Bacteria > Bacteroidota > Bacteroidia > Bacteroidales > Muribaculaceae > HGM05232. The sequence goes on along the minus strand of CAZYEO010000161.1, from coordinate 4,372 downwards.
ACTCTCATCCTCGTCCACAATAATAGCCATTGGTTTTGACACAATATTAATTGTTTTTACAGTAGTGCCAAGCTCAGTTTTCTTATCGGATTTTGCCGATGAAAGTGCTGGATTCTGCGGCATAACGGGTTCTGACAATGGAGCAATCTTAACTGGGTCAATTTCTATAACCGTAGGAAAAATAGGAAGTTGTGCCCAGAATGTAGAACCAACACCCTCTTGCGATTCGAAACCTACAGTACCGCCAAGCATTTCAACAAGAGCTTTGCATATTGACAATCCGAGCCCCGTACCTTGAGCAAACTTATCTAATTTTTGGAAGCGTCCGAATACATAACACTTCTTATCATCCGATATTCCCTTTCCGGTATCGCTCACATATATCTTTATCCCCTTTTCATTGTTTTCATAACCGACTGTGATTAATCCTTTTTCAGTGTATTTTATTGCGTTTGATGCAAAATTATTAACCACCTGAGCTAATCGACTCCTATCAGTAACCACCACACAACTCTTATATAGATTTGAAAGTTGCAACTTAACATTCGGATTGGTGAGCCGTTGCTGCAAGGAGAAAATAATTTCTTGGAAGAACGGCACCAAATCTAATTCAGCCATATGAAGCTCGACAGCAGAAGCATCTATCTTGGATAGGTCAAGAATATCATTGATCAGCCTAAGTAGTAGTTCATTGTTACTTGATATAATACCTGCATACAATTGTCGTTCCTCCTCGTCTGTAGTTTTAAGCATCATCTCCGAGAATCCAACAATAGCATTTAATGGAGTGCGTATCTCATGACTCATGTTGGCTAAGAATGCAGATTTCAATTTATCGGATTCTTCAGCCTTCTCCTTTGCTACCATTAATTGATTATTCACATTATGAATATCAGTAAGATTCACTCCTAACCCTACAATTAGTTTATGCCCATCAGAAGTTTCAAGCAGTGATTTTGTAGTTTGCCAATATATATTGTGTCCGTTTACTATTGTATCCTCTTCAATTACTACCGTATGATTTTCCATCGTTCTTAGATCGGTCATCTTATATTGTGTGGCTATAGTTTCTGGATACAGCTCAACATCTGTTTTTCCAATCACCTCATTTTTGGTAACATTTGCTGTCATACAAAATAACTGATTGGCAACAATATACTTGAAATTATCATTTACATCCTTGATAAATATCGAACATGGAATTCTGTCCAGAATATCAGCCAACAATTCTTGAACTCTCAATGCATTATTTCTCGACATTTCAAGATCATCATAGAGTTTTTTTCGCAAAGTTATATTTTCAACTCTGAAAACCGCCCCTTTGAATTTACCATCGCTCCCTATCATTGGATTAGCTGTAATCTCAATTGTACCTCCATTATGCAGTTTTTTTTCTATTTGAACCTGTTTTTTGCTCTTTCTTATAATTTCAATAAGACATTCATCACAAGGAATTTTGGCTTTACCGTGAGTAAAAGCACAGTGTTCACCGACTTTAAATAGAGTCTCGCCTCCAGTAACTTCATCTCCAAATTTTTCATTAACATTTTCCCAAAGTACTATGCCTCTTTCATTCAAATACACCAATCCCGAGCTTAATGACTCTATAATAGTGCGATTGAAATCGTTTTGGCGTGACAATTCCTCTGTTAATAAATACCAATCAGTCATATCACGTCTAAATCCGGAATATCTTATTATTTTCCCATTTTCATCAGCATGAACAGGAGTTCCACTAATGGAAATATAGTTCCATGACGTTTCCGATGAAAATTTAATGCGAAATTCCACCTTAAATTCTTCGTTGCGACCATTGTCCATTATATCGAAAATACCCTCTACTTTTGATAAATCATCAGGATGAACAGCATGCTTATATGCATTCCCTGACATATATCCGGCAAATATATTATATGGCTCTTCTGACCCAACGGTAAATATACCGGCAAATGCATCATAATCCCATTGCACCATATCACTTACTTTCATTGCCAATTCTGTTTTCATTTGGCTTTCTTCCAATCGTTTTTGGTGCTGATAAGAATCGGTGATATTCTTATATGTGCCAAGAACTGAAATTATATGATTGTCATCATTTTTTGAGGCAGTAAGCTGGGTTTGTACATAAATCCAATCGGGAGAATGAGTGTAGCGAAAACGAAAGGTTACCTCTTGCATTTGTTCTACACCTTTTGAAATAATATCCATTGCGTTGGTATATTTCTTCAAATCTTCGGGATGAATATGTGTGCACATATCATTAAATGTCACCACACTCGATGGTATCGAATTACCCTCCAAATTATAGAATTTATCCTCTTTCTTATTATAGCACCACACACTTATTTCCCCCGCTCTTATTGCAAGGCTTAACTGTTGATTTTGTTTCAAAATTTGATTGGTAGCCTTATGTACTTTTTTCTTGAGCAAAATTATAATGATCGTGAAAAATATTGCGATCAAAGCAAGCCCCCCCATCCCAGCAAGCACGCCTTTCAGTATTCCATCATATTTTTTTGTTGTAGCAGGAAACCATTTATTGTATACCCGATCGTAAATACCATTGCTTTTTGATTCTATCAATGCAGAATCAAGTAATTGAATTATCGCCTCATACTTTGATTTAGAGGCAAAGCCTATTGCTCTCTCTTCAATTCTAACATCAGAAATATTTACATTACTCAGATTATTTTTATTGATGAAATACTGCGCCATTCTACGATAACATATTAATGCATCATATTTATTATCATTTAATAATTGCAAGGCTCTCTCTATATCAGTTATATCAAGAACAGTATTTTGTCGGGAAATATAGCTCAACAGCTCACTACTCTTCCAATCCCCTATTATAGCAATCTTTTTCCCTCTCAAATCGGATATCTCAGAAATTTCAGAATTACTTGGAGTTACAATGGTATAATTTAAATAAATTGAGGGATTTGATACCTCATACGGTAATTCGCCACCTGATGAAAAAATGTATCCTATTAGTAAATCTATACTATCACGTTCTATATATGTTGTGGCTTTGGCATCAGAAAAAAGTGTTATCTCATAATTGATATTTTTCATCTTTGCTAATTCCTTAAACAACTCCACATTAAACCCATCAGGCTTTCCATTCTTATTTATAAATTCATAAGGAGGGAAAGATTCATCGCCCCCAACCCTAAAAAATACTTTTTTTTCTATTTTAGGAATACCACTATCATCAACTCTCAATATAGTATCTCCATAAGTATTGGAGACACTTAAAACAGATATTAACAGAATCAGTACTCTAAATAACTTCGCAATATTTGTTGAACTAATTCCATTTATTGCTATATAATTTTTTCTTTTTATCTTCATAATGTATTTATATACTTCTCGATCCTTGTGGCATTATTGAAACTGCATCAAAGTTATCAATTTTAATCTTATAAACAATATTTAAGAGACTCCATTTATATATGAACTATTGGTTGAAGTTCCTTTATTGATGATTGCTTTAACCGGTTTCCACGTCCAAAATGTAGAACCCTTACCATAAGTTGAGGTGAATCCTATATTTCCACCATTAATTTCACTGATACCTTTACATATCGATAACCCAAGTCCTGTACCTTGTGCAAATTGATCTAATTTCTCAAAACGTCCAAATACTTTGTCTTTTTTATCCTCTGGGATTCCTATTCCTGTATCTTTTACGTATAGCTTCAACCCATTATTTTCAATCTCGTATCCTACGGTTATAGTTCCTTTAGGGGTATATTTTATTGCATTATTTATAAAATTCATCAATACCTGCATCATGCGCCCAGAATCAACCGTAGCAATACAACTATCAAATGGATTAACTACGACTAACTTCACATCAGGATTAGTGAAACGTGGAAGTAAAGAAATTTCAAGTTCTTTAAATAGTGCCGAAATATCAACTTCTTCTCTCAAAAGTTCTACTGATCCTGCATCAAGTTTAGAAAGGTCAAGAATATCATTTATTAATCGCAATAGCATATCGTTGTTGGTAGTAATGATATTATTGTACATTTCGCGATCTTCGGGATCTTCGGTGGTGGTCAAGAGGTCTGAAAATCCTACAATCGCATTAAGAGGAGTCCTTATTTCATGACTCATATTAGCTAAAAATGCAGACTTTAGTCTATCGGATTCCTCTGCTTTATCTTTTGCTTTTTTTAATTGAACGTTGGCAATATGAATATCCGTAAGATCAATCGCAAATGCCACTATCAATCGTTTTCCATCAGGTGTTACTATCAGAGATTTATTTGTTTGTACATAGGATAACTTGCCACCAACGGCTGATTCCTCATCTACCACTACTGAAATACCTGGATTATTCAACACTTTTAAATCATCATCTTTA
>CAZYEO010000160.1:0-4680 GCA_964646495.1 uncultured Muribaculaceae bacterium | reverse complement strand
GTAGAATTTGTAGCGTAATTAATTGTGGTATCATTTTTCATCCTTTCGCCACCGGAGATAAAGAGTTCTGCGCTCGATACCAATGGGAATCCGATTGTAGCTACCAATTTTGTGATGTTTGTACCCATAGGTAGCGAATCGGCGTTATAAATCTCACGCTTATTGAGATCTATGCTGAAAAATACAGAGTCGAGGTTTGCCAATACACTTGTGTCGGCAGACAACTCAAAGGATTTTACAGCTATGTTGGCAGATGCTTCTGTTGGCTCATCCTCCACACTCTTGCAGGAAACTACGATTCCGATGAAAAAACAGAATATTAATAAGTATAATGGAAATTTTTTGTTCATTTCTATATTAATTTGAAACCACAAAGGTAGCAACAAAATCCATAAAATCGTTGATAACGGTGTTTTTTTGATTTCGCTGCCCCCGAAGTTTAATATGAGGGTTTTACGTTTAACTTATATTTCACGCTGTAAAATTAATATTTACACTTTAATTTATAATGAAAAAATAGACGTTAAGCCCTATTATATCTATTTTTATAGGTTTTTAACTCCGATGAAACCGTTCTGTTTTGCTTTCTCCATGAAATAATACACTTATTAAATCTCCTGAAATTTTCGGAGCTGCTACACCTGAATGAAAAGTGGTGCTACCGGTTTCTATCCGAGCTTCATCCCACAGATTGTTGTCGATGAGTGTTTGTAGTAATATTGCGCCCCCCTCTACCATTATGCTCGTAATATTGCGGTGGTAAAGTTCTTTGAAAACTTGCAGGAGATAATCTTCTGAGGTGTTAAGTATGCAAATATCTACATTTGGATTTGTTTCAGCTTGGTGGTAGGAACCCGTTGATGTGAATATAAGAGATTTGTTGCCATCGTTGAATATCTTACTATCGGAAGGAATAGCTCCTTTTGTGTCGATTATTACCCTCAGTGGATTGTCGCCGTGCCAATTTCGTACGGTGAGTGAAGGGTTGTCGAGAATTACAGTGCGCGATCCCACCATTATAGCATCGCATAGAGAGCGTTCGTGGTGTGTCCACATTGTGGTGAGTGGGGTTGAGATAATAGCTTGTTCTCCTCTGTTGGTGCGTGTTTTATCTATGTATCCATCGATACTTTGCGCCCATTTAAGGAGTATATGGGGTCGGTGTAGGGAGTGGGCTGTAATAAATTTTTCATTGAGTTTTATACACTCTTTTTCAAGCATACCCACCTCCACATTCACTCCTGCTTCTCGTAGTTTTCTAACTCCTCGTCCGCTTACTTTTTCAAATGGGTCAAGAGTGCCTATTACCACGTGAGGAATGCTTTGAGCTATGATAAGGTCGCAGCATGGTGGAGTCTTGCCATAATGCGAACAAGGCTCAAGAGTAACATACATAATGCTATCATTAAGTAGTGTTTTATCTTTTACGGAATTTATGGCATTTACTTCGGCATGTGGAGTACCGTAGGTGCGGTGATATCCCTCTCCTATAATTTTCCCTTTATGCACTATCACTGCCCCAACCATGGGGTTGGGTGATGTGCGTCCTTCCCCCATTTTGGCTATTTGGAGGGCTCGAAGCATATATTTTTCTTCAGACAACATGATTGAATTTGGATAAATAATCTTATTTTTGTGCTAATGAAACAAGCAGTCGAAAAAATCCGGACAGTGCTTTCTCCGTTATATTCCACAACCGAGATTGAATGTTATAAACGTATCATCTTTGAACATATCAAAGGGTGGTCGGCAGTAGATATAATCATGCACAAAGATACTATTTTATCTGATTCCGAGCGCAATGCTGTGGAGGAGATAGTGCGAGAATTGTCTACGCGGAAGCCTATTCAGTATATTTTGGGGTATACCGAATTTTATAGTCATCGCTTTGAAGTAAACGAACATACACTTATCCCTCGCCCCGAAACTGCCGAATTGGTGGATATGATAGTGCGGGAAGTTGGTGTTAGCGGTGTCAAGATACTCGATGTGGGTACAGGGAGCGGATGCATTGCAATTTCATTAAACCTACATATAGAGGGATCGAAAGTGGATGCTGTGGATATTTCGGATGGCGCTTTAGATATGGCTATGCGTAATGCTTCTGCCAATCATGCAGAGGTCTGTTTTGGTATTGCTGATGCTCTGCACATGGATGCTCCGCTATTGCCGTTATATGATATAATTGTGAGCAATCCTCCATATATTTGTGATGCTGAGCGTAGTGATATGGATACCACCGTTACAGATTTTGAACCTGCCACAGCATTGTTTGTGCCCGATTCCGATCCGTTACTTTTTTATAGAGAAATAGCCAAATATGGAATGCACGCTTTAAAGGATAATGGTAGGTTGTATTTTGAGATTAATAATAGATATGCCGAACGTATGAATATAATGTTGCAAGATTTGGGTTATGCCGATGTGCGCATAGTGGATGATATTCATGGGTTGCCACGTTTTGCATGTGCAATTAAATTGATATAATGATAAGTAAGAAAAAATATTCGCCTGCCGAAGCTCTGTATCGCGCTGCTGCACTATGTTCTAAGAGCGAACAATGCTCTACCGATATAATCAAAAAATTGCGTGATTGGGGTGTGGACAATGAAAAAGTGGCTGATATAATATGTAGATTGACGGAGGAAAAATATATCGACGATACTCGTTTTATGGTAGCATATTGTCGCGATAAATTCCGGTTTGAAGGGTGGGGGCGCATAAAGATAAGATATAATCTTCGTCAAAAAGGGATGGCAGATGAGGAGATAAAATCAGCACTCGATGAGATTGATGAAGATGATTATAAGGCGCGCGTGCTTGAAATTTTGCAATCTAAGAAGAAAAGCACAAAAACCGATGATGTATATAAATTAAAAGCATCTTTGTTCCGGTTTGCTTCGTCTCGTGGGTTTGAGCCGGCTATTTCATTGCCGATTATTTCAGATATTCTTAAATGTGATGTCGATGAGTACGAAACTTATTGATGCATTACATTTGGCATTCGACCAATTGTTTCCTCGATGTTGCCCCGTATGTGGTGTGGCAATGAATCACAACGAGAAATATTTATGCTTGAAATGCGAATATGCGCTTCCTCGCACCGGATATCACTTGCAGGATTTTAATCCAATGGAACAATTGTTTGCCGGGAAAATTGATATTGAGCATGCTTCAGGATATTTCTTTTACGAGCGTGATGGGAGTTTTGCCAAAGTTCTTCATTATATCAAATACTACAATCGTCCGGACATGGCGCAATGGTTTGCACGCAAATATGCATCGGAATTATATTCGGTAGATTATTTAAAGGATGTGGATATGATAATTCCTATACCGTTGTATCGTAATAAAATAGTGAAGCGAGGATATAACCAGAGTATTTATATTGCAAATGGACTTTCGGAAATATTGCACATCCCGGTAATCGAGGCCATATATTCAGTCAGAAATCATGAAACTCAGACTCACAAGGGGATATATGAGCGATGGCTTAATACGCAAGGGATATATGAAGTAGATACAAATATAAATCTTTCGGGGAAGCACGTGGTAATAGTAGATGATGTAGTAACCACAGGTGCAACTCTATTGGCGTGCGCCAAAGAGATACGCCGACATAGCAATGCAAGAATATCGCTTCTGACGTTGGCGGTGGCAAAAGATTAGGCTGTAAATAAAAAAAGAATGCCGATAATCGACATTCTTTTTTCTGGGGTGAAGAAGGGGTCTCGAACCCCCGACCTTCGGAACCACAATCCGACGCTCTAACCAACTGAGCTACCCTCACCATTTTCCGGATGCAAAGTTACGACTATTTTTTAATTCTCCAATAGTTTGTGTGAAGAATTTTTCTAAAAAAGTAAATTTAGTTTTTATGCATGATTTGTCAATATGTAGTGTAATGAAAAAATATCCAAAATACTTAACATTGGTTAAATACGGAAATGGAATGGTGTGCATGTGTTAAATCCACCATAAAAAGGAAATATTTTCTCAATAAACATTGACAAATGGGAATATATTCATTAATTTTGTCGTGAAAAAAGAAGATAAATTGAATTATTAATATTTTTAGGTAAAAGAAGGATTCATACTTAGCGTGTGGCTAACGATGATATTCCAAATCGATTGTTTTAGGAGATAAGCCAAGAGGGCTATCTAAATTTTTACATTATGGGAACAAATCTACACAACACGATGCCTATGGGCAGGACTCTTCCTCCTCATTCGTATCATCCGAATCTGTCATTGATGGCTTCGGTAAGAAAAAGTTGCTATGTAGCCATTCCGATGCGCACAAAGCAGGCTTAGAAAGTGTAGAATGATGTCGAGATATTGTCGATGTAAAAAGCATAGACAAATCAACTCATCGCACTTTCTGAATTGTATCACTCAGGATGGTCCTGAGTGAAAACCAAGGGGTTGGCATTGCCAACTTTATCAGTTACTCTTCTATAAATATCCCAATAGGATATTTAAGAAGATTATTTAATGAAATTTCAATAGAAACAAAATATAGTTAACCCTAATACCACATTTTATTCATACTATTTTTTTCCTAGGGCACCACGAAGTGATTCGAGGTGCTTTTTTTTATCTATTTATATAATAGATATTAAAGCCTAATATGGGCTCAGTAGAAATTTAATGGGGGGAAGCATAAAGTTTAGCTAAACG
>CAZYEO010000159.1:0-4738 GCA_964646495.1 uncultured Muribaculaceae bacterium | reverse complement strand
GGTACCGCCTATTTTTATTAGGTTATAACTATAATTTTAATAATTCCATTGACATGCAACCATACGCAAATTGGTACATCCCATTGTGCGGAAGTCTGTAATCATGTTGTAACGACAATTCACATAAGTAAGTGCAGAGTCAAATGTCACATCAAGCATAGTAAGTTGATTGTTGTTACAAAGCAAACGTTGTAGGAATGTTTGATTGCTTAACGTGAGCTGAGACAAATCATTGTATGAACAGTCTATAAACTGTACGTTAGGACAATTTTCAAGAGAGAAGGTAGTTAAATCATTATATGAGCATACTACATCAATCAATGCGTTGCAATTTCTGAAAGCAAGTGCGGTCATGTGATTATCGCTACAAATCATTGTACTCAATGCCGGAAGTCCGGATACTATAAGTGAAGAGATTTCATTGTCGTCAATATTGAGATTGATTAGATTCTCTACACCTAACAGATTGAGAGCTGTGAGTTTGTTATAGCCTGCATACAAATTGCGGAGAGCAGTGCAACCTTGTACCAATAAAGATTCAAGATGATTGCCTTGACAATTCAACGTTACAAGATTTTGCGCATTGCTCACATTAAGTTCTACAAAATAATTGTTGCTGCAATTAAGATTTTTAAGCCATTGTGTACCGGATAGAGAGATTTCTGTCAATCTGTTTTTATAGATTGATAGATCTGTCAAAGCAGTACATCCATCTACATTTACACTAATAAGTTTGTTTCTACTTGCATTTAATTTTTGCAATGTAGCTACATTATTTGCATTAACAGCAGTAATTTGATTACGGGATACGTCAACCGTTTCAATACCTTTAAGCCCACGTAGATCAAGAGTCCCTGCAAGTTTTTTGTCTTTCCATTCGATAGCAGTAATACTACCACTTGGAGACCAAGTTACACCAGCCCACAGAGCAGGAGCCGAGATGTCAATTTTCAAAGCTTGAGCATTTGTTGTACCATCAGCAGATTGCTGATTCAAGAATGTTTTGATAATTTTTACATCATTCTTGTTTTGGTTTTGTGCCATGACCATTACACTACTAAGTGCCAAAGTCAATAAAATAAATAATTTTTTCATAAAGAGAAACTAAGAAAAATGGTTTATACGTTTTGATAATATTAACAAGCCGTTGCCTAAAATGTTTTTCAAATATTTCATTAAAAAAACAAATTATTCCCCTGACAATGACAAAAATTAAAATATCTGGCTTAAAATCTCATTTCTAAGTCATCTTTTAACGCGTCGAAACACAGTGAAAAAATATTTAATGATATAAATATAATGAATAATAGCTATATCTCCGACTACGCAGATATAGCTATTATTCATAAATTTTAATCTATAATTGGCTTAATCCTTATATGATATACCGTTTTCTTTAAGCTCAATCCTACCCTCTTTCAATAACCTACCAATGGATTTTTTAAAATCCTTTTTACTACACATAAATTCTTTTTTTATATCTTCAGGAGAGGAGGAATCATTAAATGGTATGAATCCGTTATTTGCCTCCAGATTTTCAATTATAATATCAGCCGTATCTTTTACCCGCTCACCGGTTTTACTCACTAATGTTACATCTATTTTACCATCCCCACGCATCTGTTTTATATAGGCTTCGTGACGTTCTCCTATATTCACATCTCGGAATATCTCATTGTGATATATCATGCCCCAATACATATTGTCGATTATAACTTTAAATCCCAAATCAGTACGTTTAGTTATCATTATATTCACCTTGTCTCCGATATTATAATGGGGAATTTTATTATCGAGGAATTTATCGAGTTTTGCTGACGCCACAATTCTTTTTGTATTGTCATCGAGATAAATATATACTATGTAATAACGACCTTTTTCCATTCTCACTTTCTGCTCGCGAAATGGCACAAGAATATCTTTCAGCAATCCCCAATCAAGAAAAGCGCCAATGGAATTTACAGCTGCCACTTGCAAAAAAGCAAAATCACCAACCATTGCTTTGGGAGTTTCGGTAGTAGCTACCAATCTATCTTCTGAATCAGCATATATAAACACATCTACCTCGTCACCCTCTTTCATCCCATCTTCCACATATCTACGTGGCAATAATATTTCCACTCCATTACCGGCATCAAGATATGCTCCAAAATCAAGAAATTTTACTATTGATAACCTATTTATTTTACCTATTTCAATCATAACCGTTATATTTATTTATGCGAATATCGCCATAATAATTTAATTGTTCTAAAAATTCCGCAAGTAAATTTTTTATCGTATTTTTATACCTTATAAAAACAACATTGATATTATGTCAAAATATATGCCTATATCACTCATTCTTAGCTTTATGGTTATGGGAATGATGAGTTGCGGATTAACAAGCAATACCAGCTCTAAATCTGCATCGGATACAGTAACTTTTATGTCAAGCACATATTCCGATTCTATTTCTTTCAAAGGGAGTGACAAAAAAGAGTATAAGATTAATGCCACTTCCACTTTTATGATTCCGATAATAGCTAATGACCAGAATAAAACAAAACAAATTCAATCATTGTTTTACCAAATAATTATATCTGACGACAGTTGCAATTATAATCCATCGGAATGGGCTAAAATATACACAAAATCAGCTCTTGAAGAGTTAGGTATACCTGGAGGAATCAACACTGAATATATTTCTAACAATGAATGCGATGAAAATGAAATGTCAGCTAAATATTCAATGGATACAAATATAAAGCCAGTGTTTAACCGAAATAATCTGTTGAGTATGGAAAAGGCTGAAAAATTTAATAACAACAAGGATTCGGATTCGTGGGTGCATACATATTACAACTTCAACGTCACTGCTGATTCTATTCTAAACATTTCTGATATTTTTAATGAAGATAAGATTCCCGAACTTACGGATTTGCTAAAAAAAACACTTATGAAGCAAGTAAAAGTATCTAATGCTGAGGAGATGATATCATTAGGATACTTCAATCTTGATAATTTATCGGCAACAAATAATTTTTATATTTCATCTCAAGGGCTTACTTGGGTGTTTATCCCTTATGAAATAGCTTGTTTTTCTATCGGAGAAACTCGAGTATTTCTCGATTATAGCTCAATCAGTACATTAATTAATAAAAACAGCATCATCAATCAATTTATTTCTGAATAATATGGAGGTAATTACCAAATATTTTCCAAATCTTAGCGAAAAACAAAGACATCAATTTACCCTTTTGGGTTCGCTATATCCGGAATGGAACGAAAAAATTAATGTAATATCACGTAAAGATATAGATAATTTATATGTAAATCATATCCTACACTCGCTTGGAATAGTTAAGATGACTGATTTCAAAGCAGGTAGCAATGTGTTGGATTTTGGCACAGGGGGGGGATTTCCCGGCATTCCTCTGGCTATATTTTATCCCGAAGTAAATTTTCATTTAGTAGATAGGATAGGAAAAAAACTTAAAGTGGCTGAAGATATAGCGTCAAAAATAGGGCTGGAAAATGTAACCATGCAACATGGTGACATCAAAGAGGTAAAAGGAAAATATGATTTTGTTGTGAGCCGGGCTGTAATGCTTCTGGATGATATAACACCTTTGATAAGGGGCAAAATATCTCCAATAAACCAAAATTCATTACCTAACGGACTAATATGCCTCAAAGGTGGTGATCTGCACAAAGAATTAAAAACAGCGAAACGATCGTCATTGGTTACAAACTTAAATGAATATTTTTCAGAGCCATTTTTTGAAACTAAAAAGGTAGTGTATGTCCAATTATAAATTTAGTAAATTTCAATAATATGAAAGTAGCACGTTTTACGGTAAATCCGTTTGCTGAAAATACATATATAATCTGGGATGAGAAAACCAAAGAAGGTGCAATTATAGATCCAGGTATGAGCAATGTCAATGAATTCGATGCCATAGATAAATATATTGAATCAAATAATATAAATCTAACGCATCTTTTAATCACTCATTTGCATCTCGATCATGTAATTGGATGTAGTTATATAACGGAAAAATATGGCTTATCACCGGAAGGAGCTAATGGAGAAAATATACTTGGGAGTAACCTCTCTAAACAAGCAGCATACTTCGGTATGAACCTTGAAATGGCTCCTATTACTCTCAAAGGTAATCTTAATGACAATAGTGTGATTAAAATTGGAGAAGAAGATATACACGTTTTCACTGTTCCCGGACACTCTCCTGCCGGATTAGCATTTTATGCTCCGACATCGGCTTTTCTCATACCTGGAGATATTATATTCCAACAAAGTATAGGGAGAACCGATTTACCCGGTGGAAATTATAATTCTCTTATTGATGGGATAAAGTCAAAATTGCTTACATTACCAGAAAACACAGAGATTTACCCCGGTCATGGTGGTTCAACAACGGTTGGTGATGAAAAAAGGCTCAATTCATTTCTCCAATAATTTTTTTTATCTTAAATTATAAAAATGGATGGCGCAATTATTTGCCCATCCATTTTTATTTCACATTAATATGAATCACTAAAATATACGGTCGTTTTGTTATGCACACTTCTTATCCTTTCGGAAAATCAATTAGTTTTAACTGAGCTAAAAGATGGTGTTTTAATTGTAACCATCAATCGGAATGAAAAACGTAACTCCATTAATGCAGAAACATCTGCCCTAATGGAAGGGATTTTAAATGACGCAGAAAAAAATCCTGAAGTTCGCGTTATTATC
>CAZYEO010000158.1:0-4867 GCA_964646495.1 uncultured Muribaculaceae bacterium | reverse complement strand
CAAGAGCAATTAACCTACGCTCATTTCCAATAAATTACACTCTTTTCGTAACTTCCAGTAGCAAAGTTACGAAAAAATGAAGATAGAATAGTGATTTAGTTGAGTGCTAAATCACTATTCTATCTTATCTTTTACCAAATGTTTTGACTACAGTGGCTTTTTCGTGTCAGAGGTTTTTAAGGATCTCGGGTATTTCCATATTTTCACATTTTATATTGCCCAAAATCTGTTTCCCTTTTTCGGTTATATAAAAGTACATCTGGCGTTTATCGATCTCGCCCAGCACCCTCTCAATTAGAGCTTTGCTTTCAACTGATTTAATTACTTTAGACGCATTGGAACATGTAAGCCCTAACACCTCTGCAATCTCACTCGACGAAAGCCTATCTTTTTTTGACAAGCTGCACAACAACATACTTTCATTCAACGACAATCCATGTAATTTTTCCAATTGAGATTCAAACATGGTTATGGCACGATATATATCTCTTATTTTACATATTGTATTCATTGTTCTCGTTCAAATTATATGAATTTATTTGCCCAATAATAATTCATCAATGGTTTTTTTAAAATCTGCCTTGCTCATAGCTCCTTGTGCCATTGTCGGTTTTCCGTTTTTTGGGATAAATAGGAGTGCCGGAATAGAGCGAATACCAAATGCAGCTGCAAGCTCTCGTTCATTTTCGGTATTTACTTTATATATCACGATACTGTCGCCATATTCCGCTGCCAACTCATCGAGTATAGGGGCAATCATTTTACAGGGACCACACCAATTTGCATAAAAATCAACAATAGCAGGTTTATCACCCAAATATTTCCATTCGTTTGGGGTTGTTTCATAATTTACTACTTTCTTCAGAAAATCTGCTTTCGTAATTGAAACCGTAGTATTTTTATTTTTAACATTGCTCACGTTTTTATTATTAGTTTGCGCATTTCCACAAGCTGTTGCTCCTAAAAAAAGAATTAGGGCTAATATGACTGTTTTCATTTTTGTTCTTTATTTTTAGTTTTGTTCTTAAACATATCAAATAATAATCCTCCCATAATAGCTCCCCATATAGAACTGATATATGGGGATGATGTAATTACACATCCACCACTACTACATCCCACAAACCTCCAATATAGGTAACCTCCCACAGCTCCAACCACTACTCCAAGCGTTGCAAGCCAATATCTTTCGATTTTTTCTTGTATCATCATCAATTAATTTAATAGATTAACACTGTAAATTTAATTATACAAATAGATTTACGTTAGCGCTATCGGCTCGCTCCATATATGTCGCTACGCCACCCACTGTAACTTCATCCAATAGCTCTTCGCGTTTTACTCCCATTACATCCATTGACATTTGACAAGCGATAAATTCCACACCATTGTCAAGGGCTTGTTGCCTTAAGGATTCAAGCGAATCGATTCCTTTTTGTTTCATAATGTGTCGCATCATCTTATCGCCAATTCCAAACATGCTCATTTTGGAAAGGTGTAATTTGAGGGAACTCGATGGAAGCATCATGCCAAACATTTTTCCGAATATATCTTTTTTCACCTTTGGCTTAGCAACTTTTTTAATAACATTTAATCCCCAAAAAGTGAAAAATATTGTTGTTTTCGCTCCTGTTGCTGCCGCACCATTAGCAAGTACAAATGTAGCCAATGCTTTATCCAGATCATCTGAGAACATAATTAAGGTTTTCCCTTTCTCACCATCATGAGCTATCTGGTTACATGTTTTTGGAGATCCTTTCTCTATTATTACAGTAAACCTACCTTTATCTTCAGTGTTTGAAATCAGCAAATTTCCGGTCGTATTGCACCACGCATGAGCATCTCTTGAAAATCCAGCATCAGTAGCCACCATCTCTATTCTTTCACCTACCTCAATAGCATCTATTTCCTGTTTTATGCGCATTACCGGACCGGGGCATTGCAATCCGCATGCATCAATTTTAATTGTTTTTATCTCTTGATTGAAATTTTGTGTCTCAATATTCATTCCTTTATCGATTGATATAATATCTGTTTTATTTATTACCGGAGCAATTGCTGTAGTGTAAGTCTTGTAGCCTCCTGAAAGATTTTTTACATTCTTAAAACCATGAGCTGTTAATATCTTAAGAGCCAAATACCCTCTCAACCCAACTGCACAGTATATATATATTTCCTTATCATGAGGCAATTCATCAATATGATTACGTAGATCATCAAGAGGTATATTGATTGATCCCTTTATGGCACTAAATGCATTCTCATCTTTCGTTCGCACATCAAGGAAAATAACCTTTTCACTATCTGCCTCTTGCATTTGTCGCCAAGTAACAATAGGCATCACACCACTCACTATATTGCTTGCCACATATCCGGCTATTGCAATAGGGTCTTTAGCCGAAGAAAATGGAGGAGCATAAGCATGTTCTACTTTTATAAGATCATATATAGTTCCACCCTTTTTAATCACCATGGCAATTTGATCGATGCGCTTATCAACGCCATCATATCCCACAGATTGACCACCATATAATTTGCCAGTTTCTGGATCAAACGTAATTTTAATCGATAATGGAAGTGCATCCGGATAATATCCGGCATGAGACGATGAATGAGTAGTGGAGCTTATATATTTAATACCCAATTGCTTTAATTTTTTTGCAGCCAAACCAGTTGATGCCACAGTCATATCAAATACTTTTGCAATCGACGTCCCGATAGCACCTTCGTATTTTACACCATTACCAAATACCATATTATCAGCTACCACCCTACCCTGTCGATTTGCCGGATTAGCTAAATAATTGAGCCACGGTTTTCCAGTAAGGGGATGCGGAAATTCGATGGCATCTCCCACCGCATAAATATCCTTCACCGATGTTTCCAAATAATCATTTACCCAGATTCCTCCGGTTTCCCCTATTTTTAATCCGGCAGTTTTAGCAAGAGCAGTCTCCGGGCGTACCCCAATAGAGAGTATTACCATATCAGTAATTATACTCTTACCACTTGTAAAGAATACCTTAATTCCATTGATACGTTTCTCGAAACGTTCAACACTCTCTTCTAAAAACAGTTGAACGCCCTTTTGTAAAAGGTGCTGATGAACATGCGATGCAATTGAAAAATCAACCGGAGCCATAACTTGATTACCCATTTCCACAACAGAAACATTAGCTCCTGCATGGCGAAGATTTTCAGCCATTTCCAATCCGATAAATCCAGCTCCCACCACTACGGCACTCTCAACATGTTGTGACGTAATATAGCTTTTTATGCGATCGGTGTCATAAACATTACGCAGCGTAAAAATACCATCTGAATCAATGCCGGGCAATGGTGGTCTCACTGGTGATGCTCCGGGCGAAAGAAGTAATTTATCATAACTTTCCGTATATATTGAGCCATCAGCTCTTCTTATGTCAATAGTTTTTGCTCCGGAATCAATGCTTACAACCTCGTTTTCCACGCGCACATCAATATTAAAACGTCCTCCAAATGATGCAGGAGTTTGTAAAAATAATTTTCCTCGCTCCTCTATTGTGCCACCAATATAATATGGCAATCCACAATTGGCATAAGATATGTATTTACCTTTTTCAAGCATTACAATCTCAGCATTTTCATCTGCTCTACGTATTCTTGCCGCGGCTGTTGCTCCACCGGCAACACCTCCTACTATTATATGTTTCATATTCTTATTTCAAATTATAATTTGGATTGGAATATTTGTTTTCACAAATATAATTATATTTTCTACAGCAATAAATATCCAATGGAAATTATTTACAGAAGGTTATTATTTACATTCATTATATTTACATTTTTATAAGCCATTATCATGTATAATGAAAAATGGCTTAAAAATATCCAAATATATGGCTCATAAAACCTAATTAATACTCTCTATTTTATGTACAGCCCCCATTCCACAATATTTTATACATTTTCCACATTTAATACATTTTTCTGTATTTATAATGGGGAGTCCATATCCATCTTGTGATATTGCGCCTACTGGGCATATTTGAATCAATGGGCATTTATGATTTTGTGGACATATATTCTTGTCTATGATTAGTGGCATAATTATTTATTTTTTAATAGGACATCTTCTATTGCTTTTTTGAAATCGGTCTTTGAAAGAGCACCAACTGCCATCTGAGGCTTCCCTTCCATAGGAATAAATAATAACGATGGGATTGATCTGATACCAAATGCATTGGAAATATCCTGCTCCTCTTCGGTATCTACTTTATACACATATATACTATTCCCATATTCTTCGGCCAATTCATCGAGTATAGGTGAAACCATCTTGCAAGGTCCACACCAATTAGCATAGAAATCCACTATTGCAGGTTTATCACCAAGGTATTCCCATTCAGCAGGTTGTCCCTCAAAATTTGCTACTTTAGTTAGAAATTCAGACTTTGTCAATTTAATTGTTTTCATATCAAAATTTATTATTAATGTTTGTCATTTGAAGGCTTATACTTTATTATTTCATCTTTATACACTTGCTTTTGATTGCTATTATTACTGCATGCTCCTGATCCGCAACATGAAATATTAAAGATAGCCTGAATAAGCAATATAATTGCAAGTATTAAAAATATATAGTCTCGTGAGTTGAGAGCATATATCCCCATAGCAATTCCACCAATCAATTGAATGATGCGAACCATGTGCCAATTTCTAAATAATACATTCATATTTGTCATTTTAATAAGTATATAATCTGCTCTATTATTTTCATTCGGAATTAATATCCACTGGAAAACAATGCAAATATAGAATATGTTTTCCATCTTACCAAATTTCCAATGGAAATTTTATTTATTTAATGTTATATGAGCTTCCCCAT
>CAZYEO010000157.1:0-4902 GCA_964646495.1 uncultured Muribaculaceae bacterium | reverse complement strand
ATAAAGTTATAATTTTTGAGCCATCGGAAATTGTACTCGAAGGGCTCAGGAATATGCTTAAATCATTATCTTATATTCAGGTGATAAGCAGTAGTCCTAATCTGCATAATTTCCAATCGCAGTTGTTTCGCCTCACTCCTGATTTGATATTTATAAATACGGCATTATTGAGTATCAACGGGTGGCAAGAAATTAATGAGTCTATTAACAATGAAATTGTGATTGGGCTTCAGTATCAATATTCTAATTCAGAAATATTAAAGAATTTTGCCACTGTGATTGATATATTTGATACACAGAAACAGATAAATGATAAGATTGAACATGTGCTTTCGATCAGTAGAGATAACGATAATGTGCAAGAATCAGAGGATTTAAGCGATAGAGAAAAGGAGATACTTGCAGCTGTGGCACGTGGGATGATGAATAAAGAAATTGCCGAGAAATATTTTATATCTATTCACACCGTTATATCACACCGCAAAAATATAACTCGGAAAACAGGCATCAAGTCTGTTGCAGGGCTCACGGTTTACGCTTTACTCAACAATCTTATTGAACAAACAGAGATACAATAGCCAAATATTACTTTAATAATTCGATTAAGAGATTCATATATCAATGTATGAGTCTCTTTTTTTCATCACTATTAATTGGGGTAGAATGATGAATTATACCCCACTAATCGGGATTGTAGTGGTTTTGAGTACTATCTACCTTTGCACTGTCAAATATTAAATTATTAAAGAAAAAATCAAATGAAAATTCTAATTGCATTATGTTTATTAATGATAGTGATTCCTATTAATGCTCTTAATCCTCATCGTTCGGTATCGGGCCGAGTGATAGATGAAAATGGAGAGCCGTTGGTAGGTGCACTTGTTGTTTATACCGGGTCAATAAAAGGTACTTTAGCCGATGATAAAGGTAATTTCAAATTACATAAATATGGCAATCATAATAAATCTGTCACTGCTTCATTTATGGGTTATGGCGATCAAACTTTATCAATAAAAGAAAACTTTCCGATTGAATTTAAGTTGTTGCCAGATTCAAAAAAATTGCAAGAAGTAGAAGTTTTCGGATCAAGATATAAGGCTCCCGAAAAAATGGATTTTCTCACTCGGATGCCTCTTCGCCCGAGTGAACAGATACAAAGTATTTCAGTTATTTCTGAAAAAATGATTCAACAACAAGGCATTGTAAATATTGGTGAAGCCACTCAAAATGTAGTGGGAGTAACTACATTTGCCACATATGGGGGCGCAAGCGAGAGTCTTACAGCTCGTGGTTTCAGAGGAATTCCAATATTGAAAAATGGTATAAGAATACATTCAGATTTTCGCGGGCAAGGAGCGTTGATGGATATGCAAGGTGTGGAAAGTATCCAGGTGATTAAAGGATCGGCAGCAGTGACGCAAGGTATTGGCAATGATATAGGTAGCGCAGGAGGGACTGTGAATGTATCGACTAAAACACCACGATTCACTGATGATGCTGAGGTAAGTTTACGCATAGGGAGTTGGTGGCAAGTACGCCCTACATTTGATATACAGCGAGTATTTGGGAAAAAAGATAATTTTGCCTTACGTCTTAATGGGGCTTTTGAACGAGCCGACAGTTATCGAAAAGGTGTAAGTAGCGACCGAATTTATATTAATCCTTCTATTTCATGGAAATTGCGAGATAAAACTACCTTTATTGCTGAAATGGATTATCTTCATGATAGCCGAACCCCCGACCGTGGAACTGTGAATTTGGGACCTGATAGTGTGAATGCTTTGTATAATATGCCACATGATAAATTTCTCGGATTCAATACAGATCGAATTTTCACCGATCAATTAACCTATATTGCTCGCCTAAATCATAAATTCAATAATAATTATTCGTTGCGCATGGCTTTTGTGGGATCGCAACTAAATACAGATAATACAGGTGCAAGCACGACAAAAATGTATAAAAATAAAGAGTTTAATATGCTTGTAAGATCATTGGGACGCTCTAAAAGAAAAGATCAAAATCAAGCACTTCAAATAGATTTTGTGGGAGCAGATATTTATACCGGAAAGTTCAAACACACATTTCAAGCCGGTATTGATTTTAAGCATACTTTTGTTGAAACCACTTCATATAAATCAGCAGTGATAGATACTATAAATGTATTAGAGAATATACCAAATGTGCTCCCCGATGAAATTTCACTTGTGGCACAATCGCCTGAAAATTCTACCTCATATTCTTATGGATTGATGGGTCAATATATTCTATCATTTGCAGATATGGTGAAAGGTGTGTTTGGAGGTAGATATAGTTTCGGTAATAGCATTGATAATACTTCATCGGCATCAGTAAGCGGAAATGCTTTTAATCCTATGATTGGATTGATTATATCTCCTTTTCACGGAATAAATATATTCGGTTCGTTTACGAACACTACCAATTTGCGGTCGGCTGCCAATTTGAAGGTGGATGGGACTCCTATTGGAGCAACGACAACCGAACAGTTTGAGGTAGGAATCAAATCGGAATGGTTTGATCATAGATTGCGCGCTAATATTACTCTATTTAAAGTAATGAATAGGAATCTTGCATATTCTATATATGACGATGCCGGACAAACCACAGGTCGTTATGATGAGGCAGGTGATTTATTGCGTAGGGGGATGGAATTTGAAATTATAGGTAGACCGTTAAATAATATGCAAGTAGTATTGGGATATGCTCTTTTAAAAGCTGAATATCAAAATTCACCCGCATATATGGATGGCTCGGCTCCAATGAATACGCCTACTCACACTGCAAATGCGTGGGTACACTATAATTTCGATAAGGGAATTATAAATGGGCTTAACATCGGAGTGGGAACATATTATACTGGGGAACGACCTGTGGGTGATTATACAAAAAAAACTGTTCATGCAAATACTACGCCCGGAGTTAAGCCGTTTGATATGAAAGCGCACACTATACTTAATGCTTCTATCGGTTATACGCTCAATAAAACTTCTTTGAATTTTGTTTTTAATAATATAACCGGAGCGACCGGATATTCTTCATATTATCGTGGAGGATATATTAATCCGATTAATCCATTTAATATGTCAGCAACAATAACACAACGATTTTAATGAAAGAAAACATGAAAAAAATTCATCTATGGCTTAGCATCCCTTTTGGTATAATATTTATAATTGTGTGTGTCACCGGTGCTATTTTGGTCTTCCAAAATGAGATTACAGAGTCAATGAACAAGAACACCTATTACGTTGATATTCCACAAAATGGTAGGTATCTTGATAAAGATTCTATCTTGAATATGGTTAATCTGCAATTAATTGCAAAAGGTGACAGCATAAAAGATTTGAAATTCGATAAAAACCCTACGAAAGCTGCATCTGGAAAATTATCTAAAGGGCGTAAATCTTTTGTTTATGTGAATCCATATAATGGGCAGATTACAGGCTATCACGATGCCACAAAAGGTTTTTTTGCTACTGTGATGAAAATTCATAGATGGCTGCTTTTACCTCAAAGTACCGGACGAATGATTACGGGAGTTTCCTCAATCGTATTTTTAATAATACTTATAAGCGGGGCTGTGAGGATTATACAAATCAATAAAAGAAATTTTAAAAGATATTTTTCATTTAGGAATTCTAAAAATTTATATCTCAAGTTGTTTAATTGGCATTCCGTACTTGGGATTATGAGTGTTGTGTTACTCCTATTATTAGTACTTACCGGCTTAATGTGGTCTTTTGAATGGTATAATAAGGGGGTAGGGTGGTTATTCGGGGCATCCGATTCACGTGCTATGATGAATGTGGTGAAGGAAATCCATTTTGGTTCTTGGGGCGGATTGGGTACTAAAGTATTATATTTTATAGGATCGATTGCTGGTGCTATTTTAGCAATTTCAGGATATTGGATGTGGATTAATCGCTTGATGAAAAATAAATGATGAAAAAGTAAAGGGTGTGCCTCAAAACATTGGAAGTCACACCCTTTGCGTTAGATTATATAACCCTTAAAGGCTTATTTTTTTGCTAAAACTTTCCAAACTAATGCTGATAAAATAGCCCCGGCAAAAGGAGCTACAATAAATAGCCATAATTGGTTCAATGCTGTTCCTCCGGCAAATAATGCCGGTGCGATACTACGAGCCGGATTGACTGATGTCCCTGTAATTGGAATACATACTATATGCACTAAAACCAATGTAAGACCGATTATAAGCCCGGCAAATTTAGGTGCAGAATTTTCGGATGATGTAGTGCCTAATACTACCAATACAAAAATAAAAGAAAATACTATTTCAGATATGAGTGCTGCCACCATTGTTTCGTCAGTGAAGCCGTTGGCTCCGGTTCCGGTAACTCCCATTGATGTTGAGATGGCATAAATAATCGCCGATCCGATAATAGCTCCTATTACTTGTGCTCCCATATATCCCACGGCTTCTGCTGCTTTCATCCTGCCACTCAACCACACACCTAATGTGATAGCGGGATTTATGTGGCATCCAGAAATTCCACCTATAGTATAAGCCATGGCTATGACTGAGAGACCGAATGCAAATGCTATGGTTAGTACTGCAGCTACGCTCACTGCGCCACCATTAAATACAGCCGAACCGCATCCCATTAATACAAGCACCATTGTGCCGATTGCTTCTGCTAAAAGTTTTTTTGTCATCTTGATTAAATTTAGTTATTCATAAAAGGTATTTTACCAATATATTAAATGGTAAATTTTAGGATATAGTATATATCATGATTCAATATTAGATTTACAATAGTACAAATATATATATTTTTAATTAAACTTTTTTTGAAATCATAAATTAATATTCATGAGATTATTAATTTGCTATATTTATTATTTAGCCTCTATTACTAT
>CAZYEO010000156.1:0-4920 GCA_964646495.1 uncultured Muribaculaceae bacterium | reverse complement strand
TTGCCATGATATAATACGTATGGTTTTATTTCATACGGTTCTTCATCTCTTTTGTAAGTATTGAAAAAACATGGTATCCAATGAGTAGGAATCGTAGGATACATAGTAGAAAAATATTGTTTATCAAATGGTGTTATAGCCAGAAGAGCCGATGCATTCAATAATTTTTTCTCATATATTTTCAATTTGATTGATTCAAGGTGAAAATATATATTCTTCAATATTGATGATGACGATTGTGATAATTGGCGATAATATTCATGTTCCACATTGTGGCATCTTACTAATTTAGTTCTGCCATGCAATCTATTGTTGCCTAAAAAGTAGCACGTATGCAGCCCTTCAAATAATATAGGGAAATTATCCTTACAAAGATTATCTAATAAGGTCGTATTTCTCCTGCTGTTTACTATATAAGGAATCGTACTTAGTTGGGATAAAAATCCGGTGTATCTGCGATAATAATATATTTTGTCGGTGATTCTTTCCAGTTCTTTTGCTTCAGGCATTCCATATAGATAAGTATGAAGTGTGATTTCGCATCCCAAATCGTTCAATGCTTTGATTTTATTGTATACATCGATTACTCCACCATAGGTGGGGGGATATGGATTTTGAAAACTTACTATATGTATTTTCATGGCTTTTATGTTTCAATACACTCTCTTGGCTAAAAAAGATAACCTAATCCAAGAGTAAACACTGCACTTGGATAGCTTTTAATCAAAGAATATTTACCCTCGACAGATATTTTAAGTGTTGGAGTTGCCATATATTCAAATCCGGCTCCTACATTTCCTCCAAAACGGTTAAATGTTTCTGACCTTTCCCCTTCGTTTATGTTTTGATTGTTGCTCCAACTTTGATAGGTAATACCAACGAGAGGATAAAAATTGAGTTTGGTGTCGAGTGCAAGAGGAAAATGCGCATTACCATTGAATGCAAATGATTTTATACCATTGTGCTGAAAAGAGTATTGGAAATCCGGAGATAAACGAAAATATTTACTAAATCGATATTGAAAATATATTCCTGCGACTCCTGATGTATTCTGAGTGTTAAACCCTCCCATGATACCCATGGCTTTCTCACCGCGTTGAGCAAATATATTATTTGAGAAAACAACGCTAAGGCATATAATTATAAAGGCAATTTTTCTTTTCATAATAGTATAATGATTTTCACAAAGGTAAACTTTATTAATATAATAACAGAATGTGTAAAGGTATGTTGTAGTTAAAATTAAAAAAATATATAGATTTTCTCTTTCATTGAAGGTTTTATTTTCCTCTTTGTGTACTATTACATTATCTTTGTGTATTAAACATATTGGATTATGGATTACGGATTTGTAAGAGTGGGCGCAGCAATCCCAGCTATGAATGTTGCTGATTGTGATTATAATGCTGAAGGCATAATACAAATGTGTTATGAAGCTAATAATAAAGGGGTGAAAGTTCTGGCATTCCCAGAGCTATCAATCACTGGCTATTCTTGTGGAGATCTTTTTGGACAGTCTTTATTGCTTGATTCTGCCGTGGAATCACTTTTACGTATATGTCAAAGAAGCAAGGAATGGGAGAATTTGGTTATATTTGTCGGAGCCCCTTTGAGATGTGACGGTATGCTATTCAATTGTGCTGTATGCATTCATAATGGTAATATTATAGGGGTTGTGCCAAAAACATTCCTACCAAATTACAATGAATTTTATGAAAAGCGTTGGTTTGCATCCTCTTTGCAACTGCGTTCATCTACCATAAATATAGGAGGTAATATCGTTCCTATAGGGACCGAAATACTCTTTGTAAGTGGAGATATGAAAATAGGAGTGGAGATCTGTGAGGATTTATGGACTCCCATTCCTCCAAGTGCAAATGCAGCAATGTCGGGCGCAAACCTTATTATAAATATGTCGGCGAGTAATGAGGCTATCGGGAAACACAACTATTTGTTGGGACTTATTCGCCAACAATCAGCGCGTAATATCTGTGCTTACATATATTCTTCCGCAGGGTGGGGGGAGTCTTCAACCGATTTAGTGTTTGCCGGAAATGCTATTATAGCCGAGAATGGGACACTATTGGGAGAAAGCAAAAGATTTTCCATAGATTCGCAATTAGTAATATCTGATATTGATATTGAACGAATTGATAATGATAGACGTAAAATAAATAGTTTTTCAGATGGAGATATTAAATCCTATAAGGAAATTAATCTCATTATTAATAATACTAATATACAAGGATTGATGCGCACAGTGTGTCCTCTTCCTTTTGTTCCCAAGGAAGATAGTGTTCTTTCTGAAAGATGTGAAGAGATTCTTAATATTCAAAGTATGGGATTGATGAGACGATTGTCATTCACTCATTCAACTAAATTAATAATAGGTATATCGGGAGGACTTGATTCAACTTTAGCATTGTTGGTTGCAGTAATAGCATTTGATCGATTAGGACTTGATCGAAAAGGAATTATTGGAATTACCATGCCCGGTTATGGCACTACAGGACGCACCTATAATAATGCTGTATCATTGATAAAAGAATTAGGAATTACATTCAAGGAAATATCAATAATTAAAGCAGTTGAACAGCATTTTAAAGACATTGGTCATGATAGCTCTGTGTTAGATGTTACTTATGAAAATTCGCAAGCAAGAGAACGCACTCAAATATTGATGGATTATGCCAATAAAGTAGGGGGTATGGTACTTGGCACAGGAGATTTGTCGGAACTTGCGTTGGGGTGGGCTACATATAATGGCGATCACATGTCAATGTATGGGGTAAATGCCGGAGTGCCGAAAACTCTTGTAAAATATCTTGTAGATTGGCTTGTAATATCAAGTGATGAAACTAAAAATACGATACCGATGCTATATCTGAATGAAAATTGCAGAAATATACTTCATGATGTTGTAGCTACACCAATAAGCCCTGAACTTATTCCTGCAAATAAAAATGGAGAGATAAAGCAAAAAACGGAAGATCTTGTGGGTCCTTATGAGCTACATGATTTTTTCCTATATAATATGTTGCGAAATGGTTTTTCTCCATCTAAAATATATTTTTTAGCACAAAAAGCATTTGAAGATATATATAATAAGGAGATAATTAAAAAATGGTTGATAGTTTTCTATCGTAGATTTTTTTCTCAACAATTCAAACGCTCTTGTTTGCCGGATGCACCTAAAGTAGGTAGTGTAACGCTGTCTCCGAGAGGAGACTGGCGTATGCCCAGTGATGCTTCTGTGAATATATGGCTTAAAGATTTGGAAAAGATATAAATTTTGGAGGTAGCCCATAATTCCGGTATGCACGGAATTTGCTTATATATGACACCTAAAACACTTATGATATGAAAAAGAAACAAACTATCTTATTGCTGCTTATTATACTTTTCATTAATGTGTCTTTTGCACAAGAAAATTTACTGAAAGATAAATTTCCTATGCAAATCCCCAAGGCTGGAAAAATATGCAGGATATTTGTTCCTTCTAAATATATAGATATGCGACCGGTTGATATTTGGTTGCCGGATGATTATCCAAATGGAGCTCCATATGATGTTATTTATATGCATGACGGACAGATGCTATTTGATGGCACAACAACATGGAATTCTCAAGAATGGAATGTGGATGAAACAGTAGGAAAACTTATTCATACGAAGAAAATAAAAAATTGTATTGTTGTGGGGGTGTGGAATATTCCTGAAAAGAGATATTCAGACTATTTCCCTCAAAAAGTGCTAAACAAAATAATAGAACCAGATTTATTGCTTACTTTGAAAAATCTGATAAAAGGAGAACCCAATGCCGATAATTACCTTAAATTTTTGGTTACAGAGCTAAAACCATTTATTGATAGCAATTATATCATTAAAAGTGGTTGTGAGAATACATTTATAATGGGGTCGAGCATGGGTGGCTTAATATCTTTGTATGCGATGTGCGAATATCCCAACGTATTTGGTGGGGCTGCATGTCTTTCGATTCACTCACCATTGATAATGCCGGGATCGGTCGATAGCGCTAAACATAAACTTTTGGTAAATATGTTTATTGATTATTTATCATTTAATTTGCCAAAAGCTAATACACGAAAAATATATATGGATTATGGAGATCAAACCCTCGATGCATATTATGCGCCTTATCAACAAAAAATTGATGAAATAATGGTTGAAAAAGGATGGAAATATCCATATTGGGAAACAAAATTCTTTCCAGGAGAGAATCACAGCGAAGAAGCGTGGTCTAAACGTTTATATATTCCACTGAATTTTTTATTGGGATTTAATTGACTGTAAAATACCCTGAATTATGTCAATATTTTATTTTTCTTAAATAGACATTATTCTAAATCGAAAAATAAATATAAACCACAAATTTATATTACCCTAATAATAAGGGATGTATAAAATATAATGTCTTTTTTATTTGAAAAATATTCGGAAACATTTGGATTGTAATAAAAAAGTGTCTACCTTTGCACTCGCTTTACAGGAACAACCTCAGCCTCGAAAGGGGCAGCCAATCGAAAGCGATTGCGTAACGAGATTGAAAAATTAAAAAACCTAAAAGACTTGCGAGATTCAAAGTTTTGCCGTAACTTTGCAAAACGTTTCCGCTTCACCCTGGGTAGACTGGCAAAGCGGAGTTTTTTATCCCCAAAAGGGTGCGAAAGCTGAATAAGCAAACGAAGTTCATTGAAATAATTGCAATAGACAAATTAAGTAGTACAAGACGAGAGTAAAAAAGATCTCCGTCGAGTTCCACGAAGGTGAAAGAAACAATAAACGAGGCAATCAGCCGCAGTCCGGCATCGACAGACGCGTCAGCGTATACGTATAAAGATTAAAAAATAATAAGTACATATACAACAACGAAGAGTTTGATCCTGGCTCAGGATGAAC
>CAZYEO010000155.1:0-4932 GCA_964646495.1 uncultured Muribaculaceae bacterium | reverse complement strand
CAAAAAATTATCAAATCCTATATTTTTACGGGAATTTTATCAAAACTATTATCTTTGTATTTTGAATACTTTTATTGAATTATAAATATACCATGATATGATAAGACCATTATTAATCACATACTTTATTATTTTCCTATCATTTTCCTTGTACTCCAAAACTTTATATTTAAACTCCGATAATGGTTATGGTAGCTTATCAGATTCAATACAAGGATCGAATGTCACAGTTGGAGGTGCTTTAATTATTAACAATAGCCATAAAAATCCTGTATTTCATATTACTAAATTTAATCCTGAAAATGGATCTTACTATTTTGAGATGAAAATAGCCAATCATCATAATATAGAAGGAAAAGAATATAAATACACCGATGGAAACAAAAACATAAAAATACTCAATCCTGCTTGGGGGATGGTGTGGGAATATCGTGATAGCCTCAATTATTGTTCATTGGAATTGAAATGTGCGAATAGCAATCTACACGATTTATTCGATAAGAGGAGCATGAAACTGGAAATTAATAGAGTGGAAAATGGCAAAAAAAGATTACTCAAATCTGATGAAATATCTGAAAATATTAATCTGCATACCGGTGAAAATGTTATGGCTATAAAATACCATCACGGTGTGACTTCTGTGATGATAGGTAATAAAATACTTCGCACCATACACACATTTGAAACGCCTCAGCATTCTGATGAAATTGGGGTAGGAATAATAGTAGGCTCAGGTGCTAAAATTAACCTGACCAATGCCGTACTTGAATTTATACCATCACCACAAATAGCATTAAAATCTTTATGGGATGCTGAAAATCTCGATAAGTATTTTGCTGAACATAATGATATCTATGAAGGATATTGGGATTATCTCGATCGCACTCTCGATGAAACTCGCTTACGCATTGGAGGTCGTTATCGCATTGCATTGGTAAAATCGGATTGCGGCTACGATATAATATATGTCGATGGGGCAAAAGTAAATGATTCAGCTTGGGTTCCCGGAATGATAAAGGGGAAATTAAGAGATACACGCTTTGAAGGGCAATATGACCTTGAATG
This sequence comes from uncultured Muribaculaceae bacterium, assembly GCA_964646495.1. Classification (GTDB taxonomy): domain Bacteria; phylum Bacteroidota; class Bacteroidia; order Bacteroidales; family Muribaculaceae; genus HGM05232. The sequence goes on along the minus strand of CAZYEO010000155.1, from coordinate 3,867 downwards.
GAATGATGCCCTCATGAAACCATTTAATATCGATGTATATGCAAGAATCATCGATAATGTTATTCTTGAATTGAATTTTCCTATTCAAAAAAGCAAGATTCGGTTTTCCAAAGCAAGATAATCAATTATTAAGCTCTTCGGCGATATATTTAGATGTAATCGAATGAGCGCATTTAGCCACCTCTTCAGGAGTCCCTTCTGCAAGCAGTGTGCCTCCATTGCGACCACCTTCCATACCCATATCTATGATATAGTCGGCACATTTTATGACATCCATATTATGCTCTATTACAATGATGGTATTTCCCTTATCCACAAGTTTATTGAGCACTCCAAGCAATACATTCACATCCTCAAAGTGCAATCCGGTGGTAGGTTCGTCAAGTATAAATAGAGTATTTCCGGTATCTCGTTTTGATAATTCCGTAGCTAATTTCACTCGTTGGCTCTCACCTCCCGACAAAGTACTTGATGGTTGTCCAAGTTTGATATACCCTAATCCCACATCTTGCAATGCTTTTATTTTATTGAGAATGGATGGAACATTTTCAAAAAAGATCACCGCTTGATTTATAGTCATATCAAGAACATCTGCAATAGATTTCCCCTTGAAACGTACTTCAAGAGTTTCTCTATTATACCGTTTGCTCCCACATACTTCACACGGCACCAGCACATCAGGAAGAAAATTCATTTCTATTGATTTATAACCGTTTCCTTTGCATGCTTCACAACGTCCGCCGGCTACATTAAATGAAAATCTACCCGGTTTATATCCCCTAATCTTCGATTCAGGTAACCCTACAAATACATTTCTTATATCAGAAAACACACCAGTGTAAGTAGCCGGATTGGAACGAGGAGAGCGTCCCAACGGAGTTTGATCTACGGTTACAACCTTATCTATGTTTTCTATTCCTATTATTTCTTTATATGGGAGTGGTTCTTTATTTGATCGATAAAAATACTGACTTAAAATAGGCTGCAGCGTCCCATTTATTAAACTTGATTTTCCACTACCGGAAACTCCGGTAATGCACAGAAATTTACCTAATGGGAACGTAATATTCACATTTTTCAAATTATTCCCTGTACAACCTTTTAACATTAATGATTTACCATTTCCCTCTCTTCTTTCTGACGGGATAGAAATTTCTTTTCGTCCATTAAGATAATCCGCCGTCATGGTTGAGGTAGCCAACATCTCTTTGGGGGTCCCGGCAAATACTATCTCCCCACCCTTTCTACCTGCATAGGGACCTAAATCCACGATATAATCAGATTCAAGCATCATCTCTTTGTCATGCTCTACTACTATAACCGAATTACCGGAATCTCGTAAATTTTTCAATGATGTTATAAGACGAATATTATCTCTTTGGTGAAGCCCGATACTCGGTTCATCAAGTATATATAGCACATTGACCAATTGCGATCCTATTTGTGTTGCAAGCCTTATACGTTGACTTTCACCACCTGATAGGGTTGCCGAAGATCTGTTGAGGGCAAGATATTCAAGTCCTACATCGAGTAAAAAATGAAGTCTTCCAGATATTTCTTTTATTATCTCTTTGGCAATAATATTTTGTTGGTCGGTTAATGATGTGGGAAGCGTATCAAACCAATCTGTGAGATCCGAAATATCCATTGCAGCAAGTTCAGCAATATTTTTTCCATTAATAACGAAGTGTAGAGCCTCTTTATTTAGCCTTGCACCATTACATTCCGGACATGTAGTGCGCGAGAAGAATTGCCCTGCCCACTTTTGTGCCTGATATGAGGCATCATCAGCTTGCTGTAATTCAATATATTTCACCAATCCCTCATAAGTATGAAAATAATTTGAGGTACTCATCGTATCATTTTTCAGATTCAACCTCTCATCAGTCCCATTCATTATATCATCTAATGCCTCTTCGGGAATATCTTTAATTGGTGTTTTTATTGTGGCTCCATATTTTTCGCATATAGCCGATATTTGCCAAAATATAAGGGAATTTTTATATTTGCCCAAGGGCACAATACCTCCATCATGAATTGAAATCAAATCATCTGGAATTATTTTTTCTCTATCTATTATATTTACATATCCCAACCCTTTGCATTTAGGACATGAACCTTGGGGCGAGTTAAACGAAAAATTATGAGGTGCAGGCTCCTTATATGACATCCCGGTAGCCGGGTCCATAAGCATCTTGCTATAATGGCTCACACTATCATCTTCGAGATCGTATATCATGATCTGCCCCTCACCCTGTTTGAATGCAGTGTCAGTAGTATCTTTAAGGCGATCGGTATATTTCTCCTCCACCTTCATTTTATCAACCACCAACTCAATACTGTGATTTTTATAGCGATCCAATCTCATTCCATACTTCAGTTCCTGTATTTCGCCATCAACTCTCACATATATGTACCCTTTTTTTCGCATCTGCTCAAAAAGTTCTTTATAGTGACCTTTACGGTTCTTGACCAATGGGGATAGAATATATATTTTTCTGCCGTTATATTTTTCGAAAATAAGACTTAGAATTTTCTCTGTAGTGTATTTCACCATTTTTTCCCCGGTAAGATAGGAATATGCGGTGCCTATACGAGCATAAAGGAGACGCAGATAATCGTAAATTTCGGTAGTGGTTCCTATAGTACTTCGAGGATTTTTATTTACTGTCTTTTGTTCTATAGATATTACAGGACTCAAACCGGTAATTTTATCTACATCGGGGCGTTCAAGCACACCCAACATATTACGAGCGTATGCAGAAAACGTTTCTACGTATCGTCTTTGCCCTTCAGCGAAAATTGTGTCGAATGCAAGTGATGACTTCCCACTTCCACTCAACCCTGTAATTACCGTAAGTTTATTATGAGGAATCGATACATCTATATTTTTAAGGTTATGAACCCTAGCTCCATATACCGATACATTATCGCTCGCTTCGTTTTCTATATTATCTTGATTATCCGACATTGTAATTTTCAATCTACGACCCAATTCTTATTATATGTTTTATAAGTTCGTTTACTACGGTATAGTTCATTTTCGACCGGAAGTTTTACTAAATAAGTCTTCCCGGCTTTGTTTGTAAGCGATTTAGATCTAATCCATGGATTCATTTCTCGCAGTTGTAGATATGTAACATTGCGTCTGCTTGCCCACTCGCTCCAACTTGCTACAGCACCGTTCACACTCTCTTCTATATAGTCAATTGGTTGATATAATTGGTCTTTTTTCAATTGGAATCCGAAAACCTTAGGATTATCAAACACTACTTTCATTGCTATAATTCTGAATACATATCGTGAAGTTTCTTCCGTGAGATACAAATCAAAGGATGAATTTGCTATTTGCTTTTCCAATTCTGAAGAAATTCTTCCCATTCCACCATTATATGAAGCTGCCACTGTGGCCCAATCGCCATATTTTGAATATCCATATCTTAAATATTTACACGCGGCTTCCGTTGCTTTCGCCGGGTCATATCGCTCATCTACCTCATCGTTTACCTCCAATCCATATTGTCGAGCCGTAGCGGCAAGAAATTGCCATATTCCTGCCGCATTTGCGCCAGAATATGCACGAAGATTGAAATAGCTTTCGACAGCTGCAAGATATGCAAAATCTTCGGGAATTCCGTTTTTCTTTAATATGGGAACAATTGTAGGAAAGAATCTATTTGCCCTCTTTATGGTAAGGAGCATATTTCCGTGTCCATATATTAAAGATGTAAGTTCCCTATCAAAACGTTCAAACATATCTATTCTATCCAAATTCACATTCTTATCAGTGAAGCGCACAGTATAAGGGATGTCAGGATTAATGATAGAACCATATAAAGGGGTTTTATCCCCTCTTGAAATTTGTGG
>CAZYEO010000154.1:0-4944 GCA_964646495.1 uncultured Muribaculaceae bacterium | reverse complement strand
CTATATCTTTTGTATCAATTACTTTGTTGGGCTTGTTACCGAATATTGAATGTATTTTCCAATCTCCCACGGCAAGCTGTCCTTTACAAAAGAAAGGTAACATTATTAGTACCGCGAAAATAAATTTTTTAGCCATAAATTTTTATATGTAGGTTATATTTTCTTTTATTTCAACGTAATACCTATCATTTAATTGTATGAATATTAAATAGTTTTCAAATATTCAATAAGTTTTTTTGTAGCTCTTCCTCTGTGACTTATTTTATTTTTTTCTTCGGCAAGCATCTCTGCAAATGAAATATCATAATTTTCAGGCATAAATATAGGATCATAGCCAAATCCATCATTGCCCTGCTTCTCTTTTAATATTTCTCCTTTTATTTCTCCTGAAAAAAATTTCACATTGTTTTTAATGAGAAGAACAAATATTGTAACAAATCGTGCTTTCCTCTCTTGAGAATTACCCATGAGTGTAAGCACCTTTTTTATGTTTTTTTCACTATCACATTCTTCGCCTGCAAAACGAGCCGAATACACTCCGGGAGCTCCATCAAGTGCATCTATTTCTAATCCTGTATCGTCAGCAAAACAGTCGTAACCATATTTATCCTTCACATATCTTGCCTTAATAAGAGCATTTCCCTCTAAGCTATCTGCAGTTTCGGGAATTTCATCTTGGCAATTTATATCTGAAAGACTTAATATTCGTATCTTGTCACCAACAATCTCACGTAATTCTTTTAATTTGTGTGGATTGTTGGTGGCAAAAACTATTTCTTTTATCATATCACTATATTTACTATTTTATTTGGCACCACAATTACCTTTTTAGGTGTCTTTTCTTCCATCCATTTTTCTGAAGAGGGGTGGGAGAGGGCTATTTTCTCCACTTCTTCTTTGGGGGTTCCATTGGGTACTTCTATATTAAAACGTGCTTTTCCATTAAATGACACTGCATATTTCACCATTGATTCCACGAGGTACTTTTCATCATGTTCTGCCCATTTTGCATCGCACACCGAGGTGTTATTTCCAAGCACATGCCATAATTCTTCTGCAATATGTGGTGCAAATGGAGCTAAAACTATCACAAGCGATTCTAAAATGGATTTATTACTGCATTTCATTGCTGTAAGCTCATTCACGCATATCATAAATGCACTCACCGATGTATTATAGGAGAAATGTTCTATATCCCATGTAACTTTCTTTATAAGCTTATGAATAGATTTTAATGCTTCTGCCGATGGCTGGTCATCATTAACTATGATGGTATCGTTTTTATAAAATAATCCCCATAGTTTTTTAAGAAAGCGGTGTACTCCATCAATTCCATTTGTATCCCACGGTTTGCTCTGTTCGAGCGGTCCAAGAAACATTTCATATAATCTTAAAGTATCTGCTCCATAGCGTTCAACTATATCATCAGGATTCACAACATTAAACATGGATTTAGACATTTTTTCTACAGCCCAACCACAGATGTATTTATCATTTTCGAGTATAAACTCTGCATTGTTAAATTCGGGTCGCCAATTTTTGAATTTATCTATATCTAATATATCGTTACTCACAATATTTACATCCACATGTATAGGTGTGGTTTCATATTCATTTTTCAAATTCAAAGATACAAAAGTATTCGTGTCTTTAATACGATACACAAAATTACTTCTGCCCTGTATCATTCCTTGATTTATGAGTTTTTTGTATGGTTCATTTTCACACACATATCCTAAATCATATAAGAATTTATTCCAGAAACGACTATATATTAAGTGTCCGGTAGCATGTTCGGTTCCTCCAATATATAAATCCACATTACGCCAGTATTCATTGCTTTCTTGTGACACAAGTGCATTATCATTATTGGGATCCATATAACGAAGATAATATGCTGATGAACCGGCGAATCCCGGCATGGTACACATTTCAAGTGGTGCACCATTGGGAGCTACCCAATCTTTAGCACGTCCCAAAGGAGGTTCACCTGTTTCGGTAGGTAAAAATTTATCTACTTCAGGTAATTCAAGCGGAAGATATTTTTCATCGAGCACCTTAGGTATTTTGTTTTCATCGTAATATACCGGGAATGGCTCTCCCCAATAACGCTGACGACTGAAAATTGCATCGCGCAATCTATAGTTTATTTTTACCTTTCCTATTCCTGAGGTTTCAATATATTCTTTTGCCTTTTTTATTGCTTCTTTTACTTCAAGACCATTTAGGCTTAATTTATCGCTTGATGAATTTATTATTATTCCCTCTTTTGCATCAAAACTCTCTGTGCTTATATCGCATCCTTCAATAAGAGGAATAATAGGAAGCTCAAAATGTTTTGCAAATGCGTAATCTCGACTATCATGTGCCGGAACTGCCATAATTGCTCCTGTTCCATATCCGGCAAGTACATAATCGCTTATATACACTGGAATTTTAGTATCTGTGAGTGGATTGATAGCATAAGATCCGCTAAATACACCTGATACTTTTTTATCAATCATTCGTTCGCGCTCTGTCTTATGCTTTATACTCTTTATATAAGCGTCTACAGACTCTTTTTGATTCTCGGTGACTAATTGGTCTACATAGATGCTTTCAGGGGCAAGAACCATAAATGTAACGCCAAATACGGTATCTGCACGAGTGGTAAAGATGTTTAGCTCCAAATCCGAACCATCAACTTTGAATTTCATTTCGGCTCCTTCACTATATCCTATCCAATTGCGTTGTGTTTCTTTTAATGAATCTGTCCAATCTACCAATTCAAGTCCTTTGAGTAATCTATCTGCATAAGCCGATACGCGCAAACACCATTGATACATCATTTTTTGTTCCACAGGGTATCCTCCGCGCACCGATAATCCTTCGCTCACTTCATCGTTGGCAAGCACTGTGCCGAGTTGTGGACACCAGTTTACCATCGTATCTCCAAGATATGCGATACGATAATTCATAAGTGTACAATATTTTTTATTCTCACACATTTCATTCCACTCTTCGGCAGTAAAATTTAATTCTTCAGTAGAAGCTGCATTGGCTCCTTCACTACCAAATTTTTCAAAATGTGCTATCAATTCATCTATGCTGCATGCTTTATTCAATTGTGTATTGAAGTAGCTTTTGAACATCTGGATGAATGCCCATTGTGTCCACTTATAGTATTTAGGATCGCATGTGCGGATTTCACGACTCCAATCATAGCTGAATCCTATTTTATCCAATTGTTCTCTATAACGATTTATATTGGCTACTGTAGTTATTTCGGGATGTTGTCCTGTCTGTATTGCGTATTGTTCGGCAGGCAATCCATATGCATCATATCCCATAGGATGAAGCACATTAAATCCCTGTAATCTTTTAAATCTTGAATATATGTCGGAAGCTATATATCCGAGTGGATGTCCTACATGCAATCCTGCTCCTGAAGGGTAGGGGAACATATCGAGAACATAATATTTAGGTTTACTATTATCTATTTCTGTTTTATATGTGGCATTCTCTTTCCAATATTTTTGCCATCTCTGTTCAATCTCTTTATAATTATACTCCATTATATAGTTGATGTTATTATTTTATTAATCCGAGTTCTTTTGATATTTCAAGCATTCTTTTAATTGGCTTGACTGCTTTTGCCGATAATTCTTTATCAACTTCCACCATACCTGTATTATCTTTTAAGCAATTATATAACTTCTCAATTGTATTGAGTTTCATATACGAACATTCGTTGCACGAGCAACTTCCATCTTCGGGTGGGGCAGGTATAAATTCTTTATCTTTGCTCCTCTTTTTCATTTCATGAATTATACCCGATTCGGTTGCTACTATGAATTGCTTGCAATCACTCTCAATGGCATAATTTAGTAGCGCTTGCGTGCTACCTACCTTATCAGCTACCATTAAAAGTGGTTTTCTACATTCAGGATGTGCCAATATTTGTGCCTTGGGATATTGTTTTTTCAACGACAATATTTTTTCGAGAGAAAATTGTTCATGTACATGGCATGCTCCATCCCACAATATCATATTTCTTCCGGTAATGCTGTTTATATAATTACCTAAATTTCTATCGGGGGCAAATATAATTTTTTCATCTTTTGGAAGACTTTCCACTATTTGTCGTGCATTGGTCGATGTAACCACAATATCGGTATAAGCTTTCACTCCTGCACTCGTATTTACATAACTTATTACAGTGTAACCGGGATGTGACTTTACAAATTCGGCAAAATCATCAGCCGGACAACTATCGGCAAGACTGCATCCGGCATTCATATCCGGGCATAGAACTATTTTATCAGGAGAAAGAATTTTAGCTGTTTCTGCCATGAAATTTACTCCGCATAGCACTATCACCGATGCATCGGTCTTTGCGGCTAATTGGGCGAGTGCAAGACTATCCCCAATATAATCCGCCAGATCCTGTATCTCGGCACGTTGATAGTAATGAGCCATGATAACGGCATTCTTTTCTTTTTTGAGGCGTTGTATCTCGGCTATCATCATATCTTCTCTCATTGGATTACAGTATGAATTATCTTTATTCACAGTAAACATATATAATGTATATTTTCTTTTTTCTTAAAAATTAATTCTTATGCTTATTATTATAGCGTGTTGATAAGTGCAATAACTTTTTCTTCAAAATATTGCGTATTAAGTTATTTAACTCAATGAGTGTGTTATTAATATGTTGTAAACATACTATATATTTGTTTTTTAATCAATTATAGATGTTATCAACAAGCTGATAATAATATGCAAAGTTAATAATTTATTGGTATATCTACTATTAATAACTACATTAAACCTTGTGAAAATAGTTTACAAAAGTATGTGTTAACTTATTTGGAAAAGGGAGTAGAATGATATATCAGAAAAATTAGATTGATTTTCAAAATAAGTTAGCACAAATTTGTAATTTAGTTTTTAATAGTAGAT
>CAZYEO010000153.1:0-4963 GCA_964646495.1 uncultured Muribaculaceae bacterium | reverse complement strand
AATATTGTCTTTCGGAAAAATGCATTTGAATCAGCATTATCCTTATATTTTGAGTCACAAATTTGTAACTCAAAATATAAGGATAATGCTGATTCAAATGCATTTTTCCGAAAGACAATATTTCCATCCCGCGGACTTATATATGACCGTAATGGGGAATTAATAGTATTCAATCAACCGGCCTATGATGTGGTGATGATACCTCGCGATGTGCAACCATTTGACACCGTTGATTTTTGTCAGACTGTACAAATTACTCGTGAACAGTTTGACAAAAGGCTCATCGATCTAAAAAATCCTCGCATTAATCCAAGCTATTCTTCATATACTCCACAAATATTTCTTACTCACCTTTCGGCACAGGACTATGGACGCTTACAGGAGAAACTATATAGATTCCCTGGTTTTTTTATTCAAAAACGTGTTTTACGCCAATATAACCATATTGCCGGAGCCAATATACTGGGAAACATACGCGAAGTAAATGGTAACGATATTAAAAAAGATGAATATTATCGTCCAGGGGACTATACCGGCGATTTGGGTGTTGAAAAAAGCTACGAAGAATATCTGAGAGGAAAAAAGGGAGAAGAAATATTAATACGCGATGCTTATGGGAGAATAAAGGGAAAATATGATGATGGACGTCTTGATATTCCGCCTGTTTCCGGTAAAGACTTGACACTAAGCATTGATATAGAACTCCAAAAATATGGCGAAATGCTGATGCAGAATAAAATCGGAGCAATTGTTGCTATAGAACCCTCTACCGGTGAAATATTAGCAATGGTATCAAGCCCTACTTACGACCCAACATTATTGGTAGGACGTATACGTGGGGCAAATTACCGAGATTTAGTAAACAACAAATATAAGCCTTTATTTGACAGATCATTAATGGGAGCATATCCTCCGGGATCTACTTTTAAGCCCAGTCAAGGTTTGATATTCTTAGAAGAAGGTATAGTAGACTTGAACACTTCATATCCTTGTTATCATGGTTATGTGTCGGGGAGACTAAAAGTAGGATGTCATGCTCATGGTTCTCCCATTAATCTGAAACCGGCGCTTCAAACATCATGCAACGCATATTTTTGTTGGGGTCTTAAAAATATGATTGATAAGCGATCGAAATACGGATCGACTGCCAATGCATTTGAGACCTGGAAAAATCATCTCGTATCCATGGGATATGGATATAAATTGGGAGTAGACCTTCCAAGCGAAAGTAGAGGATTTATTCCTAACAGTAAATTCTATAATAAAATATACGGCGAAAATCGTTGGAGTGCAAATACTGTAATATCCATTGCCATAGGACAAGGGGAAATATTGGCAACTCCTATGCAGATAGCCAATCTTGCTGCCACAATAGCCAACAGAGGATATTTCATTACACCTCATATTGTAAAGGAGGTAAAGGACAGTATTATTAGATCTGATTTTTTCAAACAAAGACATCCCACTATCAAGAAAGAATATTATGTGGATGTGGTAGAAGGAATGAGAATGGCTGTAACAGGAGGAACATGTCGCATTGCAAATCTTCCTGATATTGAAGTGTGTGGAAAGACCGGCACGGCACAGAATCCGCATGGAAAAGATCACTCGGCATTCATCGGATTCGCACCTATGAACAACCCGAAGATTGCAATATGCGTATATGTTGAAAATGCTGGTTTTGGAGCTACATATGGTGTACCGATCGGTAGCCTTATGATGGAAAAGTATTTAACTGGAAAGATAGCCCCCAATAGGCAATATCTCGAAGACAGAATGGTTCAATCAAATACAATTATATATAGTGGAGTCAAGAAACACTAATACATCGGTTTTCATGTCCATTGATTGGATAACAGTTTTTTTATATGCTCTGTTGGTTATAGCAGGAGCAATAAGCATATATGCCGCAAGTTATGATTTTGATCATGCAAGTATGTTTGATTTCTCTGAATTTTCCGGAAAGCAATTTGTGTGGATAGGATTGTCATTCATATTAGGATTTTCATTGCTAATGGTGGATAAAAGAGTGTATGAAACTTATGCCTACCTTATATACGCAATTCTAATGCTTGTGCTTGTACTAACCATTTTTATTGCACCCGATATTAAGGGGTCGAGGTCGTGGATTGTATTAGGTCCGATGAGCCTCCAACCTGCGGAATTTGCTAAATTTGGTACTGCTTTGGCTTTGGCGAAACTATTTAGCGGTTATAATTTCCTTCTCAATAAAAGTTATAAGAATTACATCAAAGCTGTATTTATAATAATGCTCCCGATAACTCTCATTATATTACAGAGAGAAATGGGATCGGCATTAGTATATACATCTTTGATCTTTGTATTATATAGAGAGGGAATGAATGGGTTCGTGCTCATTGCCGGACTATGTGCAGTAATATTCTTTGTAGTAGCTGTAAAATTCACCGAAACTATGATAATGGGTATCCCATTGGGTGAATTTAGTGTATTTATCATGATTATGGTGTTATTGTGCGGAATGTTATTCATCTATTGCCGATCCTTTATTCTTGGTAGGAATATATTATTGGGGTTTGCAGGGAGTGGAATATTAATTGGTATATTGGCTCTTTTCGGAATAGAAATAAATGGGTTGGTATATTTTCTGACTATAATTTCATGTGCTTTAATATATGTTCTGGTAATGATGTTTCATGAAAATGTTAAGAAAATTCTCATATCAGTTTCATTTGTTATTGGGTCGATTATATTTCTATTTTCAGTCAATTATGTATTCGGAAATATTCTCGAACCTCATCAGCAATTACGCATAAAAGTTGCTCTTGGAATTGAACAGGATTTAAGAGGCGCAGGATATAATGTGAATCAATCTAAAATAGCCATTGGATCGGGAGGTTTTTCTGGAAAGGGATTTCTCAACGGCACTCAAACAAAATTAAAATATGTACCCGAACAACATACGGATTTCATCTTCTGTACTATTGGAGAAGAAGAGGGTTTCATTGGAACATCTGTAGTACTCGTTCTATTTTTGGGATTGATTCTACGAGTTATCTATATAGCTGAACGCCAGCATACGGCGTTCGGAAGAGTATATGCCTACTGTGTAGCATCGTATCTAATTTTCCATTTATCTATCAATATAGGAATGGTGATAGGATTATGTCCGGTTATAGGAATACCTCTCCCCTTTTTCAGTTATGGAGGGTCAGCTTTATGGGGCTTTACGATACTATTGTTTATATTATTGAGAATTGATGCCTCACGTCGTGAACGCGTAAATTATTGATGCAATTCCATTTCCAATTTATGGATTTCAGCAATGAATTCATCGTCGTTCATATCATAGGGTAACCAGTTTATTTTTATACCACGTCGTTCCATCCCACGAAACCATGTCATTTGTCGCTTAGCAAATTGGTGTATGGCTATTTCAAGTCCACTCACCATTTCATCGTATTCTAATTCTCCAATTATATATTGAGTTATATATTTATATTCAAGCCCATAGTATATCAGATCATCTGCCGATAAATTATCTTTTCTCAGCAAATTTTCTACCTCTTCAATCATACCTTCACGAATGCGATCATGAAGCCTTTTTGTTATTCTTTTTCTACGATATTCTCTGTCAATATCTACACCTATAACCACGGCATTCTTCAATGGATTTGGCGTGGTAAGTGTGGCTTTATCAGGATTCTGATGATAATATTCTTGTATCTCTATGGCTCTGATTGCGCGTTTCTGACTATCTACATCGGTCGAATTGTGTAAAGTACGATATTTACTTAATATCTCGGTAAGCTCTGCCAATGATTTACCCACCAACTCTTCACGCAGGCACTTATTTTCCGGAACTTGCGGCAATTGAATCCCTTTAAGTACAGATTCTACATACAAGCCGGTTCCTCCACATAAAATTATATTCTTATCCCTACTGCTTATATCTTTATAAGCAATTTCATAATCTCGCAAATATTCAAACAGATTATATTTATACCCGGCTTCACATATATCAATTAAATGATATGGAATATCTCCATATTCAGATAAATCTTTCCCGGTTCCAATATCCATTCCACGATATATTTGGCGAGAATCCGCACTTATAATTTCAGCGTCGATATTGCGAGCCAACCCTACTGCCTTTGATGTTTTTCCAGAAGCGGTAGGTCCTGTTATTACGTATATTTTATTGTTATTCATTAGTCAATTATACCCTCAATATATTTATACCAGTATCGAGTAAGCCAAAAAAATCTATTATCCTCATTTTGAACAGACCTGAGCATAATATTTGAATCTGAAAAATCAATTTCATTATTCCTTATCTCATTTATATCAAACACCGGCTTATATCCTTTAATTTTATATAATCGCTTTCCTGATTTACTATAAGTTTTTAATGTCATTATAACTGTGTATATGCGAAAAATTTCATTTCTTAATGGCAGATTGAATCTTCTATCCTGAAACATTTTAAATAGCTTATCCACATGAACCCATTCTCCTCCAAAATTTTCACTTATCGATTTATCTTCTGTATAACATACATAATGACGAATGCTACAGTTATTTCTAATATCCGTATTTGTATATAATAACTTTAAGTCATCAATTTTAGATGATACAAATTCCCCTAAAATATTCATCGACTCATAGTGTGAAACTTCAGATTCAAATGGGATATACTTCGTTACAGGCGTGTCAAGCACTTCCCTTTCTTGTCTTGTTTTCAAGGTCATCGGCGACAATAATACACTATTGTCATTCACAATGAGATACCTCATAAGTGTAGTGTTCAATTTAAATTCGCTTATTCTATTTTGAGGTTTTGACCAATATTCCGAGAGTACCCAACATCGTATTCCTACCGAAATTTCTACAAGTGACCAAAAAATAATTGGTACTCCCGTAAATACAAGTACATCAAATGTGTTTATACTTACTGAAGTGTAGAGAAAAATAAAATATATCC
>CAZYEO010000152.1:0-5018 GCA_964646495.1 uncultured Muribaculaceae bacterium | reverse complement strand
ACTTATCAGCCATTAGTGGTTGAGCATTATTTATATTTGATGCGTCAAAAATTAAAACGCTATCATCTGGAGTAAATATTTTTGAAAATTTAGATTTTATCGTTTCTCGGATGTTATCCAATATTCGATTGGTATTATTAAATTAAGATGTTTATTTTCCTTGCGTGACTCCTTTTTAGGAAAGTATATATATCTTTGTCCGCATCCATATACACATTGTGGAGGTATATGGAATAGGGACAAAAGATGAAATCGTTGAGGGAAGAGATGGTGATATACTCGTCCATAGGGTGAATATTCAGATTGATTAATCGATATTTTGGGCAAATCTAAGCCAATCTTGATTCGAAAGCTCCAATTTGAGCTTTTTAATATCGGGAGCAAGCATAATTTGCTTCATCAGCAACAACCCTTTTCGTGCTATATTATATGAGCCATTGTTGTCGGCATCGGTGGGGAGGGTTGTATCTCCTTTTTGTGAGTCAAAAAAATTGCCGTTGGCATCGCGTACAGGCGAAAGTATATAATCCTCTCCGGTAGTGCTGTTGCTGTTTCGCAGTTGCAAGGTGAGGCGCAACATATTGAGCAATGACTTAAAGAATTGGGCATCATCTTGCGCCATTATAGCATCTTTAATGTTACCCGAAATGTCAATTCCGTTTTTAGCAAATATCTCTTTGTATTCGGATGTGAGAGTTATTTTTTCGGTCACAAAATATCCATCGGCATTGCGTTTGTTTATCAATCGATCGCCGTAGCTGCACACCGTCCACATCGATCGTGAATTATGAGCACGATTGTGGAATTTTGAATAATCAAATTCAAATTCAAACATATCTTTGGTTTTATCGTATGATATGCGAGTGAATTTGCTGAAAAACGCTTTTGCTTTTTCTTTTGTTTCGTATCGAGTGTCGAGCATATTCACAAATCCTGTTACCGGATCTATTTTGCTGGTGCACCAAGCCGGTATAAAGAATAAAAATCCGCATTGCTTTATCAGCCCCTTTTGGTATTTATTAAATGCTAAATAGTCATCGGTGAGCTGAATGGCATTGAGAGGTCCTCCGGGTTCTTTGGGGGTATCAATAAGTTCTTTCAGCACCACATAATTCAATTTATCGATAAGAGCTTTTTCGAAATTTCGATATACGGAAGTTTCGATTTTTTGGCGAGATTGCATGAATCCGGCACTGAGCGATTCTAATGATATTATGGCATTATATTTTAACATCATACGAACAAGTTTATTGACTACTTGACTCAAATAACCTGCTTTAATATCTTTGATAGTAGATATTTCAGTCCAATTTTTGCGTTGCTTATCTTTGGTTTCCATCACCGAGGAAAGTTTTTTCAAATAATTGGTTTTATATTCACCGGTGGTAGTAATTTCATTTAGCGACCCTTGCTCCTTAATATTTCCATTGAGGTCGATAACCGCATAAGAAAGAAGATTCCTTTCTCCGCGATCAATTCCTATAATGTGGCTTATCCCATTTGAATTAATAAATTCACGTGCTCGGTCGTTTATCTGGCTTTTTGAGGGGAATTTAAAGTTCATGGTGATTGGAATATGAACCTGAAAAGAATGCGTTGTGAATCGCTTATTTTTGATAATATCATAAGGGAGAGTGCGCGTGGGGCGTAAGGACTTAATATTCTCGTTCTTGTTCTCAATCGGGATTCCAGCCGGATGAATCGCAGTGTTATTAATATCCATGCTTTGCGGGCGGAAAAATAGCTCTCCGTTGCCATTTAGCTTATACACCACGTTGTCGAGATTGCGTGGGTCGAAGAGCATTTTCCAGTATATTGTGTGAAGATTGGGAAGACCTTTGCTGTACTCGGAGAAGTCTTTGGAGTAAAGCTTAAATAGATATAACTTCCCCTCATCTACAAGATTGTCAATATTTTTTGTGGCAATTTTCTTGAATGTTAATTTATATCCTTGACTATCTACCTCATGATAAAAATCACTAAGACAATTATATGATGAGGTGTCGGAAAATTTGAAATCGAATTGGCTCCAATCTTCATGTTTATTTAGAGATTCCTTAAAGAAGTCGATAAGAGCATGGCAATCTTTGAGAATGAATTTGTCACCCTTTATATGAGTTCCCTGCTTGTATTTTTTCAATAACTCAGCCGGAGGATTAAAAACCTTATTTAGAGATTCGGCAAAAAACACTTTTGGAAACATTTTATTGGCTCCGGGGAGGAGCTTATATTCCATTTTTGCGTATCCATCCACATTTTCATCGCATTCTTTCAATTCTCGGAATATATTGCGGTGTGATTTATCGGCTATCATCAGATAATAATTTCCATCTTTGATGGCTAATATCGAGGCATTTTCATCCTCTTTATTCACATCCCATCCATTCATAAGATTAACATTCCTGAAATTTATCTTTATCTTATCGGTGGAATATGGTTTTTGAGTGATATAGTTTCTCACCTTATTATATAGGGGGACTGCGATAGCTTCCAATTCTTCAAATAATGGTGTAAATTGGCTGTAAAATATTTCATCCTTTTCAATAGGTTCGTTGGCACAATTTAATGGTTTCACAAAATTTACCAGAGCCAATAGATTGTCAAGAAATTCCTTTATTGGTGCTGATTTTTTCTTTATAGCTTCCAATGTGGGCACGAGAGTGCTGAAGAGCGTTTGAACATCGATATAATTATTTGTTATTAAGGCAAAATAATTTTCACGCTGAATTTTTTCATTATTCATCGCACCTTTAGATGTGAAATATTGCTCAAGCGGATTATTTACATCATCATCATTATTGCCTGCCACAAGATTGTTTATCTCTCCAATTGATAAAAATTTAAGTGATTTAATGTATGCATCCCGATTTTTTTCGTAGGCTTCAATGCTTTTTTTCTTAATAGGATGTGTAGCCTCGTAGTGATCACGCAGGCGGTCGTCTATCAAGCTCCAAGTTCCGAAGTGCCTCTTTGATATATCCGATATATTGCCATGATCTAAGTATATTTTATTTAAATCGTAGTTGGTGAAAGAGTTGAGTAGCATTTCCAACTGTGGCAAGATTTTCGATGATATCAATTGATAGCTATTGGTTATGCTATCCATAAGCTCTTCAACACTATCGAAAGCATCGGGCACAAATGAGTTTTTCACCCGGTCGCTTAATATTTGCTTAAACAATGGCTTAAACTTAGGCAATTTCTCCTCTTTATTTTTTTGCTGTTGATTATGCTCGTTTATGCGTTGATTAAGCCCCACGACGGGGTTGTTTTTATCTTCGGAAGTAATAGCACCGATAAGTCCATTGTAGGCATCAATCTGGTTTTGAACAATAAAATAAGAGTAATTGTCGAGACTAAACACTTCTCCGATTGAATCAACCTTAAATATAGATTTGAAAGGCTCAAATATCCCGTTTAATTCCGCGTGGAGAGGCGATGCTTTTAATCGAGCATACACCAGTGAGTTATCAATAAATTTGAGTAAATTCTCATTGATAACTCTATTGGATATTTCGGTGTGCATTCCCTTGTCGCCGTATATATTCTCTCTGTTTTTAAAGAAAGATCTAAAATAAGTGGTAAACCCTGAGAATCGAGTTACAGCCAATATTTCTACCGGATCAGATAAGAAGCGCATCAAATCTTCAGTAATTATCTCTTTTTTTAATGTGCGTTTAAAGTCCTCGTGTTGAAAAATTTTACTGATTGACATGCGTAAATTTAATTGGGTCTTTTCAAGCAGATCTTTCGACCGACTCAAATAGTATATTTGCACCTCTTCAATTGAATCTAAATCATTGGTACTTTTCACCTTTAATTTAAAGTCGGCGAAATGTTGTTCAAACAGATATTTGATGTAGCGATCACAAAGTTTCTTCACGAGTTTATAATTCTCTGCACGTTGAGTATCTTCATCGAGAAGCCCTTTGTTATTAAAGTTCTCCCATGTTTTCTCAATAGGTTGCGCTGAAAACGATAACGTTTTTGAAATAGCTCGTGGAGCAGTAAAAGTGGTGATATTTTTCATGATTATAAAATTTAAGTAATAATATTGTGCAAATATAATAGTTATTTTTAAATATACAACTATAACCAATATAATAAAAACTTTTATAGCTAATTTATCATTTGACGGCGGAATGAGGCTGGGGATTGCTTTGTGAGTAACTTAAATATGCGTGAAAAATGGTATCGGTCGGCAAATCCGGTTTCTTCGGCTATCATATTTATGCTTTTATCAGTGTGAATCAGTAAAGAGATGGCTTTGTCTATTCTTCTTTTACGGATATAATTTTGTGGAGATATACCCACTTCAGTTGTAAATAATCGTATGAATGCATTTGTTGCCATGCATGCTATATCGGCTAAATCGCAGTTTGTGAGGTTTACACAGATGTTGTGATTAATATATGTCAATACATTCCATATTTTAGTATTTTTGTTATCTATATTCCAATATAGTGTCCCGGATTTCAACAATGCTTGGAATATTAATTTGTTAATACGGAAATAGGATGTCATATTAAAAGAATCGTTTGAGTGTAGTAGGTAATTTTTCAGATAGGATATGTCCTCAAGCATGCTATCATCTACATCTATCGAGAAAATACCCGGACTTATCATGTCGTAGGGAAATCCCAAATTAAAATGAACGAACAAATGTTCTACCGCACCGGCAATATATAAGCCCGATAAAGAGGATTCCGGAATATCTCGTTTGCTTACCCCTGATAATTTAAACATTGCATCGGGTATGGAATTGTTTTGAAGTTTTGTGCTATATGATGTATTAGGAGCAATGATAAAAATTTTGTTGGGGGTGAGTTCGTATATTTTATCTTTAGATATTATTTTCCCACCCATATTTGAATTGTAATATAGTCGCCAAAATGGGAAGGTCAAGTCATTGTATTCCCAATTTTGCAATAGCCAATTTCTGCAACATAATATTTGAATATTTACGTTGGGAATTTGTTGTTTAAGATTGGCAGGCAAACGAATGGCTGTTGATTTCA
>CAZYEO010000151.1:0-5052 GCA_964646495.1 uncultured Muribaculaceae bacterium | reverse complement strand
ATTTGTTATCTATCATTTCGTATTTAATTATATAAATAAAATGGCTAAAGAAATTGAACATAAATATCTTGTTACTAACGACAGCTATAAAAAAGATTGCACCGAGATACATAATATATTTCAGGGTTATCTCTCTAAAGAAAAATCAAGGACAATAAGAGTGAGATTAATTGATAAAAATGGCTATCTTACAGTTAAGGGTGCTAACAAAGGGGATACTCGATCTGAATTTGAATATCCTATACCGTATGAAGATGCAATCGAGATGCTTCAAACGCTATGTAAACATCCTATTATAGAGAAAACCCGTTATATTGTATATTTTGAGGGGAACAAGTGGGAAATAGATATATTTCATGGGCTACTCGAAGGACTTGAAGTTGCAGAAATAGAAATTCCATACAGTGATTATGAGTATTCCTTACCATCATTTGTGGGTAAAAATGTAACAGGCGACCCACGTTATTATAATTCTAACATGTCGTCGCCTGAAAAATTTAGGACAGATATGTAGTTATTATCTAATACTTAGTGCTACAACATTTTCTACGTGGTGCGTGTGTGGAAACATATCTACAGGTTGCACTTCATCCACTTTGTATAATGAATCCATCAATGCCAAATCGCGCGCTTGCGTGGCAGGATTACAGCTCACGTATACAATTCTCTTGGGCTTTGCATCCATTATCACTTTCACAACATCCTCGTGCATTCCGGCGCGAGGTGGATCTACTATCATTACATCAGGATGACCATATTGATCGATAAACTCTGAAGTAAGAACATCTTTCATATCTCCTGCAAAAAACTTAGTATTTTGTATATTATTTACTTCGGAGTTTATTTTTGCATCTTCAATAGCTTCCGGAACATATTCAATACCAATAACTTCCCTTGAATATTTGGCTACAAAATTAGCAATAGTCCCAGTTCCTGTGTATAAATCATATACTAATTCACTCCCTGTAAGATGAGCCATTGTGCGTGCTACTTTATAGAGCTCGTATGCTTGTGCAGAATTAGTTTGATAGAAAGATTTAGGACCGATGCGGAATCGTAATCCTTCCATTTCCTCCTCAATATAATCTTTCCCCGAATATGTAATCACTTCTTGGTCGCCAATCGTATCATTAACCTTTTCATTAATTACATACATTAATGCATTTATTTGAGGAAATTGGATATGAACAGCATCCATAACATATTTTATCATATCAGGATCATCATGACCGAATACTACTATCAGCATTATCTCACCGGTGCTTGCGGTGCGAATCATCATAGTGCGCATGAAACCCGACTGCTCCTTTATATTATAGAATGATAAATCTTTTGATATAGCCAATTCTCGTATAAATAAGCGAATATCATTGGATATACTCTCCTGTAGATGGCACTTCTTAATATCAAGAACTTTATCAAAAGCTCCCGGTATATGAAATCCTAAGGCTCGGCGATCGGTAAATTCCTCTTCTGATTTCATTTGTTCAAAGGTAAGCCACGATTTATTAGAAAATGTAAATTCCAATTTATTACGATATTCCTCGGTATGAGCCGATCCCATGATCTCGTTGATTGGTGGTAAATCTATCTTTGCAATACGAATCAGTGCATCTTCCACCTGTTGTTGCTTGCATTTCAATTGAAATGTATAGGGCAAATGTTGCCACTTGCATCCTCCACAAATACCAAAATGCTCGCAAATAGGATCAATTCTGAGTGGAGATGGCTTTAACATTTTTTCAATATGTCCTTCGCCATAACTCTTCTTTTTCTTGTCCAATTTCAAGTCAATTATATCACCAGGAGCTCCATAAGGGATAAAAACCACCATTTCATCGACTCTGGCAATGCTTTTACCCTCGGCAGCCACATCTGTTATTTCTACACCCTCGATCAGGGGCAATTGTTTTCGCTTCTTCACTTATTCTATTGAATTTGTCATTATAATATAGTGCAAATTTAATTATAAATGAGGTAATATCCGTCATTCTGCCACAATATTTAATGTTTATGAAATTTTTAACTCTAAAATAATTTTATATTTAGCCCGATTAATATATATTTGCACTTAATCTTCTATTTAGAAGTCGTGAAAAATTAAGAATAAAATATATTATTAATCTATTAATCAATCGAATGAAAAGAATTTATACGTTCGGAAACGGAAATGCAGAAGGCCGTGCCGACATGAAAAATCTTCTTGGAGGAAAAGGAGCTAATCTAGCAGAGATGAACCTTATAGGTGTACCAGTGCCTCCGGGATTTACAATTACAACTGAAGTATGTACAGAATACAATAAATTGGGACGGGACGCTGTGGTAAAACTAATTGAACCAGACGTGAAAAAATCCATTGAATATGTGGAATCTCTTACCGGTAATAAATTTGATGATGCTCAAAACCCATTATTAGTTTCTGTTCGTTCGGGAGCACGTGTTTCTATGCCAGGTATGATGGATACTGTACTCAATCTTGGTATGAATGACAAGGTGGTTGAGGCTCTTGCAGTTAAATCAGGAAATCCTCGATTTGCATGGGATAGCTATCGTCGTTTTGTTCAAATGTATGGTGATGTGGTTCTCGGAATGAAACCAAAAACCAAAAACGATATTGATCCATTCGAAGAAGTAATGGAAAAAGTTAAAGCCGATAAAGGTGTAGAACTCGATACTCAACTTGACGTTGAAGATTTGAAACTTCTTGTGAAACTATTTAAGGAAGCTGTATTAAAAAATACAGGAAATAATTTCCCAGAAAGTGCGTGGGAACAACTATGGGGTGCTGTAACTGCAGTATTCGACAGTTGGATGAATGAACGTGCTATCCTTTACCGTCGCATGAACCAAATTCCCGAAGAATGGGGAACTGCAGTAAATGTTCAAGCTATGGTATATGGTAATATGGGTGATACATCTGCTACAGGTGTTGCGTTTACTCGCGATGCTGCTACAGGTGAAGACATATTCAATGGTGAATATTTAATCAATGCACAAGGTGAAGATGTTGTAGCAGGCGTACGCACCCCACAACAAATCACTATTGAAGGATCACGTCGTTGGGCGGCTCTTCAAGGAATTTCAGAAGAAGAACGTGCTGCTAAATTCCCATCACTTGAAGAAGCAATGCCTGCTTGTGCTGCAGAGCTTATTGAAACGCAACAAAAACTTGAAGATTATTTCAAAGATATGCAAGATCTTGAATTTACTATTCAAGATAATAAACTTTGGTTATTGCAAACTCGTAACGGAAAGCGTACTGGTGCCGCAATGGTAAAAATAGCCATGGATATGCTTCGAGACAAGCAGATTGACGAAAAAACTGCATTGAAGCGTATGGAACCTCAAAAACTTGATGAATTACTTCACCCTGTTTTTGACAAAACAGCTCTTAAATCTGCTTCTGTAATTGCAAAAGGTCTTCCAGCTTCTCCGGGGGCTGCTACAGGTCAAATTGTATTTTTTGCTGATGATGCTGAAAATTGGGCAGAAAATAAAAAGAAAGTAATTATGGTGCGCATCGAGACTTCTCCTGAAGATCTTAGAGGTATGAATGTAGCACAAGGAATTCTGACCGCTCGTGGTGGTATGACATCGCATGCCGCAGTTGTGGCACGCGGAATGGGTAAATGCTGTGTATCAGGAGCCGGAGAAATCAAGGTTGATTACAAGGCTAAGACTGTGGAAATGGGAGGAAAAACCTATAAAGAAGGTGATTGGATTTCATTGAATGGCAGTACCGGTGATGTGTATGATGGACTAGTATCAACTGTAGATGCCGAACTTTCCGGTGATTTTGCAGCAGTAATGAAACTTGCTGAAAAATATACTAAAGTTGATGTAAGAACTAATGCTGATTCTCCAAAAGATGCTTTAGTCGCAAGGAAATTTGGGGCAAAAGGTATAGGTCTATGTCGCACAGAACACATGTTCTTTGAGGGAGAACGAATCAAAGCAATGCGCGAAATGATTATTGCAAGCGACACAGCCGGACGACGTGAAGCACTTGCAAAACTTCTACCAATGCAACGCACAGATTTTGAAGGAATATTTGAAGCTATGGACGGATTTGGTGTTACTATTCGCCTACTTGATCCTCCTTTGCATGAATTTGTTCCTCATCAATTAGCTACACAAAAAGAGCTTGCCAATGAACTCGGACTATCGATTGAGAGAGTAAAGAGTATTTGCGATAGTCTTGAAGAATTTAATCCAATGTTGGGACACCGTGGTTGTCGTTTGGGAAATACATATCCTGAAATTACTGAAATGCAAGCACGCGCTATCATTGAAGCAGCTCTCAATGTCAAAGATAAAGGTATCGACGTGCATCCTGAAATAATGATTCCACTTGTAGGTACTACCAAAGAATTGGAAATGCAAGCGGATGTTATTCGCAAAACGGCAGCTAAAGTATTTGAAGAAAGAGGCGAAACAGTTCCTTATAAGATCGGTACAATGATCGAAGTTCCTCGCGCTGCATTAATAGCTGATAAAATAGCAACAATAGCTGATTTCTTCTCATTTGGAACAAACGACTTGACTCAAATGACATTCGGATTCTCTCGTGACGATGCTCCTAAATTCTTAAAACCATATAAAGAGCTCGGAATTATCAAGACTGATCCATTTGAAATTCTCGACCAAGAAGGTGTAGGACAACTTGTAGAAATGGGAACAATGAAAGGACGTGCTACAAAAGCCGATTTGAAAGTTGGTATTTGTGGTGAACACGGTGGAGAACCATCATCAGTGAAATTCTGCGCAAAATTGGGTATGAATTATGTATCTTGCAGTCCGTTCCGTGTGCCAATAGCAAGAGTGGCAGCGGCTCAAGCAGCAATTGAATAATAGCATTTTAAGCTCAAATCTATAATATTGAGGTTGTCAAGATATGGCAACCTCAATTTATTTAAAATATTCAGAAGCGAGATAAATTGCGTATTTTTGTTTCAAATTTCTATAAAGTATTGTGATTTAATCGAATTATGTATTAACTTCCGACGTTTGACACTTTGCTTGATAAACAGTTGTCCTATAGTCTGTTATGGC
>CAZYEO010000150.1:0-5086 GCA_964646495.1 uncultured Muribaculaceae bacterium | reverse complement strand
GCTGAAATATTAATTAATAGATAACATGAAAATAAACAAACTATTATTGGTTTCCGTGCTTGCTTCTACGACAGGGCTAAAATTTACTGCAAATGCGGATAATTCAGAAATAGAGACATCGAAACCGAACGTGCTTTTCATCTATGCCGATGATATAGGTTATGGCGATTTGAGTTGCAATGGTGCAAAAACCATAAAGACACCAAATGTAGAGAAATTATCCTCTAAAGGTATCAGATTTACTAATGCGCATTGTGGTGCCGCAACAAGTACGCCATCTCGTTATGCTATGCTGACTGGTGAATATGCCTGGCGCAAGAGTGGGACAGGGATTGCTGCCGGAGATGCTGCTATGATAATTTCACCTGAGAGATACACTCTTGCCGATATGTTTAAGGCAGCCGGCTATAATACAGGTGTTATAGGTAAATGGCATTTAGGACTTGGAGCAGAAACAGGCAAGCAAGATTGGAACGGGATTATAAAACCAAATCCAAGTGATATTGGATTTGATTATTCATATATTATGGCTGCAACAGCCGACCGCGTACCCTGCATCTGGATTGAAAATGGAAGAGCCATTGGTATTAGCGCAGATGACCCGGTGCAGGTAAGTTATAAAAAGAATTTTTATGGAGAACCAACAGGAAAAGAGAATCCTGAACTTTTGCGCATGCACCCATCTCATGGACACAACCAAAGTATTGTAAATGGAATATCTCGCATAGGTTATATGAAAGGGGGGAAATCAGCACTTTGGCGTGACCAAGATATTCAAGATAGTATTATTGTACATGCTGTTCGTTTTATAGAGAGTGAGACGAAAAACAATAATCCTTTTTTCTTGTATTTGGCGACAAACGATATTCATGTTCCTCGTGATCCTCATGAACGTTTTGTAGGGAAGAGCGGAATGGGACCTCGTGGAGATGCTTTGTTGGAATTTGATTGGGGAGTAGGGGAGATAATGAGTACTCTAAAACGCTTAGGGATTGAAGAAAATACAATTGTAATTCTTTCGAGCGACAATGGACCTGTTGTAGATGATGGGTATCATGATAATGCAGTAGAGCTATTGGGTAACCATAAGCCGGCAGGAGAATTTCGTGGCGGTAAATATAGCAACTATGAAGGTGGTACTCGTGTCCCTTGTATTCTGAGCTGGATAGGGAGAGTTAAGCCGGGTGTTTCAAGCTCTTTAATGAGCCAACTTGATTGGATTTCGTCATTTGCAAATATGCTGAATGTGAAAATCCCGGAAGGTGCAGCTCCAGATAGTGAAAATCATTTATCTGCTTGGCTTAACAATAAAAATAAAGGGCGTTCATGGGTTGTAGGTCAGAATGGACAAAATAATCTAAGCATCACCGATGGCAATTGGAAATTTATACCTGCAGGAGAGGGTGCTATAATAAATAAACAAACAAATACTGAACTTGCAAATAGCCCCGAACCTCAACTTTATCGCCTTATCGATGATGTGTCGGAGCATAAGAATGTTTATGGTGATAATCGTAATATTGCAGAAAAGATGAATAAAAAACTGCAAGAGATAGTCGATAGATTCAAATAATAAATATGCAAATCTATTTCCAAGTGCTCTATGAATATAAATATTCTTCGATATATCTATCATGAGGCAGTTAAGGTATTATTAATATCAATACACAATTAAATTATGAAAAGAACATTGATTTTTATTATGATTTTCTCTGTTTTTACAATAATGGCAGAGACTATTGTTACATCTTCCGGCATCATCTCTACTGCTAATGGTGGCTGTGTTATCCCCGGATTTGTAAAAAGTCCATATTTTGATGAGCAAGTGGTGGCATATACTTACGATCCAAATGTCAATGTAGAGATAAATGCACCTTCGGCATCGGATTTTGACCCGAATAAACCTACTGCCATAGTTATGTATGGATTACCTAATGGCAACACTACCGATTGGACTATCGGCAAACTTCCGGCAGAAGGTGATGACTGGCACTATCAAATACAGCACGTTGGAGCTCAAACCCGTTTTGTGAGAGCTCAAAATCCAGGGTATAATTTGGTTACGGTGTATCTGGAAGCCTCCTCAAAAAGTTGGGGCTCATGGCGTAAATCAACAAATAACGCTGATAAAATAATCAAAGAATTAACTGAGAGTATTCTTAATATTTTCTCAGAATATAATCCATATATAATATTGAGCGGACACAGTGGCGGAGGTAATTTTCCGTTGGGGTTTATAGATGCAGTAGCCGAAATTCCGGCTTATGTGAAGAGAATTTCGTTTTTGGATAGTAATTATAACTGGGATGACTCACGCTACGGCGATAAATTGAAACGATGGCTTAACGCTTCACAAGAAAACAGACTGTCGGTAATCTGCTATGATGATGTAAATGCCTTGCTCGACGGAAAACCATTCGTTTCACCTACCGGAGGTACTTGGTATCGCACGCAAGTAATGCAAAAGTATCTTGAAAATAATATTCCATCTATTTCATGGGAAAAAGGAGATACTGATGAGATGCTGACATTTGCTACCGATAATAATAGAATCCAATTTATTTTGAAAAAGAATCCTCATCGTCAAATATTCCATACGGTGTTGGTTGAAAAGAACGGCTATATTCATGCCCTTCTCTCAGGCACTCCATTGGAAGAGAAAGCCTATAAATTCTATGGTGACGCTGCTTATTCATCATTTATTCAATCGGCAACAGTATTTCCAAAAATGCTGCGCATACCACCGCGAAAGCCTGATGCGATAACGGGAAGTGCATTTATAGAAAAGATAAAAACGATGTCTTTGGCTGATAGAGAAAATGAGATTTACACCCAACTGTCGCAAGGAAACATGCCCAATTATATGCGTATTCCTACTACTATTTCCGAAACCATCAAGGACGCTTCCGGAACCGATTGCGCTGTAGAAATAGAGGTGCTACCCGATTTCCTTGCAGTAGGATCTGATGAGGATTTTGTACGTATTCCAATGCTCCCTACTACGGCTCAACGTGTGGCAACGCTATTTGGAGCTACATTGCCCACTCGTAAACTTTCCGATTTGATACATAAAAACAGTGTTATAAAAATGACCCCAAAGCCGATGACTCCCGATGCTTCTATGACCACGGTCCCTGTGTTTAATGCT
Source organism: uncultured Muribaculaceae bacterium (assembly GCA_964646495.1). GTDB lineage: Bacteria > Bacteroidota > Bacteroidia > Bacteroidales > Muribaculaceae > HGM05232. The sequence continues at coordinate 1,938 of CAZYEO010000150.1, read as the reverse complement.
CATAACACGCTGATTGAGGCAGATCGCATTGCATTCGCGCAACCATTGTCGTCACTTATATCCGGTCATAAAAAGGATATTGTAATTACTAATAGGTTGATGGAAGTCCCTGAAAGATTATTTATTTATGGGTGGCATTATGCCAATGGTACCCCTATACAACCTTTAAGTGGTGCTCACGGTGTGAATTATGTAGATTACAGTCATGGCGTGCGAATTATTAAAGATGAAGTGATGGTAAATGGCGTACCCGCCAAAGTGAAAGATATTCTTCAAGATGCTAACCGCTACAAACTACTTAGCGATGAAACAGGAATTATGAGCAAAACTGAATACACAGTGGGTGCATCTGAGATTCCGGCTATACCCAAATCATTTGCCATAGTGCCTCAAAGCGAATCGGAAGTGAAAATAGTAATTGCTCCTATTGCCGGAACTACTTTTAAAGTGTTGTATGGTACGAGTCTTGAAAATATGAATAATATGAAGGATCTATACCTATCCGACCCTATAATACGTGGGTTGAACGAGGGGGAACTGTATTTTTTCGCATTAAAAGCCAGCAACAATAATGGAACTTCTGCCGAGTCCGAAAAATTAGTTGCTACCCCTGTCAAAGATAAAGTAGAGCATCTTGTAGTAAATGGATTCGATCGTATAATTGCCGGAAATAGATATGAATATGCCAAAGAGCATGCCATAGCACTTCACGAGTTGGGCAAGAGTGTTGCTTCTGCTACTAATGATGCTGTGGCAGCCAATCTAATTAACTTGAACGATTATTCGTTTGTTGATTATCTTTTAGGGGAAGAAAGCACCGTTGATAAAACATTTGATGCAGTTGAGCAAGCCAAAGTAAAAGAATATCTTCATGGAGGGGGTACTCTATTTGTTTCGGGTTCAGAGATAGGGTGGGATTTGGGGCGCCCCACAAGTGGTGCAGCATCCAATGACTATATGAGAGATTATTTGAAGTGCTCATATGTGTCGGATACCCCCGGTGCATCCCCCGGGCTATACAAAGAAGCTCAAATCAAACCCGGTACAGGATTCGGCGAAGATAATTTTTCGTTCTCTTTTGCCGATGGAACAACCACAGCCGTTAAATATCCCGATGTCCTTCTACCTGAAGGGGATGCTATTGGATTTATGCAGTATAAAAAAGATGGGGTATTATATGATGAAAATATAGGATATGCAGGTATTTGCTATAATGGAACATTTGGCGAAAGCAATAAAATAGGTAAGGTGGTAGTGATGGGAATCCCTTTTGAAACCATATATCCAAGCGAAAAACGTACGGAATTGATGAAACGCATATATGAATATGAATTCACTCCATCGTATGTTGATATAGTTGATAATAATATAGAGACAATACTCGGACAGAATTTCCCAAATCCATCTAAAGGATTAACATCTATATGCTATTCTCTGGAGAAAGCATCAGATATTGAGTTATTATTATTCGATACCAATGGAAATCTTAGAAAAATAATTGTAAAGAAAATGGAAGATGCCGGTTCTTATTGCGTTAATGTCGATACTTTTGATTTGGCTAAAGGTATCTATTTTTATCGACTTACCTCCAATGAAAAAGTAATGACTCGCAAGATGTTGGTAGACAACTAATATCACCCCATTTGTTAGTAATGTAAATGCTATTCCAGCACAGACCTACCCCCAAAATGTTATACAAAATGCTTTTGGGGGTAGGATCGTTATAATAACTATAAATATGTGTGCGATGGCTACCGATTACAATAATTGAGTGTTATGGGTGTGATTTATAGAAGATATGAAAACATTCAGATATAAACATAAGACTATTCAGATTGTATTAATTTATTAAAATGTGGATAAAATATTAGTGTTTAATATGTATTTTTCTCATTGAGTGTATTTGAGATGTTAATTTGTAGAATAAAAATAAAAAAA
>CAZYEO010000149.1:0-5119 GCA_964646495.1 uncultured Muribaculaceae bacterium | reverse complement strand
TGCTTCTTTTCTATTATCATAAAATATAATAAATAATTTAACCTACAGGTAAACATTCTCTCGTATAAATTTGTTTAAAGACAAATTACTCATAACTTTGCGACGATAATTATCCTAAGAGTAAAAACATGGAGATTTTCAAAATATACGAAGATTGTTTATATAGCATTAAATTTGATGATGCAGATATAGATGAATATAGTCGTACATTTCAACTTTGGAAAGACTTAGATTATTTGGTCGAATTCTTCAAAGTCAATGCTAAGTATGTAGATAATCCTTTTTGGAAAGAGAAAGGATTAGATTCTGAAAATCCAAATGCTTCAGCTGAAAGAGTTGCAAAAGAATCATTAGTTTTGGCTTCGTATATAAAAGATCTTGCGTCAAACGCGATTGATGGAAAATTACCGAACTTTGAGAATTACTTTAAGCCGTTAGGTGGTAAATACTCTTATGTGACGGAACTTGAACCAAATAAGTCTTACGGAACATTTGACCCATCATTGCTTAGACTCTATGCTATAAAATTGGATAAGAATGTTTATCTTATTGTGTGTGGAGGAATTAAATTAGGGAAGACTATTCAGAGCTCTCCAGATCTTAAGGATAAGGTATTTACAAAAATTGATAACGTCTTAACTTTTCTTAAAGCCAATGGCATTACAGAAAGCGAAGACATCTAAAAACCAACGATTATGAAGTTCAATGTTGACAAACTAAAACAAATAGCCAAACCTCTCCCCGAAAAAGAGAGACAGGATATGGAGCATCAAATCGAAAATCAAGATTGGTTACTTCTATCCGTCAAGTTGGCTATGAGGATACGTAACCTCATGGATGAAACTGGCATAAAGCCTAAGCAACTTGCTCAACGCATGAATGTTACTCCGGCTCAAGTATCAAAGATACTTAGCGGACAAGAAAATTTGGGGCTGAAAACGATAGCAAAAGTTGAAGCGGCTCTTGGAAAATCTCTATTTACAATTGAGGCTGAAAACGATATTCATGAAGTATCAATGCTCACTAAATTTAAGTATGAGCCTATACAGGTGCTTGTAGAAAATAATGCTGTGGAGCAGAAAATTAGTTTAAGCTATACAGAATTTCATAAAGAAACCCAACAAATTTTTAGTTGATATGGATAGCCCTATAAAATATAAGTTAGTGAAGATGGATTTGCCAGAGTTTGCGACTTTTCCAGAAAGTTATAAACCCGAAGATTCTGAAATTGGGATTTCAAATCGCTTTCAATTTGCGTATAATTTCGATGAGAATCTTGTGCGGTGCAAAACAATCATTGAAATTTGCGAAGGAAAAGCTCTTTTGCTGAAATCTGATTTTATCTGTTTTTTTAAGATAGAGGAAAAAAGCGTGGAATCTATGGAGTCTAAAACAGGGATAACGCTACCGCGGGAGGTGCTTGCACAGTTTGCTTCGATAGCTTATGGCTCGTTGCGAGGAGTCCTTTACATTAAGACGATCGGAACACCGTTTAATAGTATTATTCTCCCTCCGAATGACATTTTTTCCATATTTAAGGAGCCGCAACATTTTAATCGTATGCGATAAAGTGTCCGTGCGAGCATAGTCGCCGCATCTGCACTATAAAAAGGAAGTATAAGAAACCCAGCTATTAATTTAGTTGGGTTTCTTTGTTTTTTATATTCAATCATTTGGTATTCTATGTTTAGGATTATTTGATTTTGGTGTGCTTAAATGTTGCACGTCGCAAACTTAGTTTTGCAATTGCTTGTGAAGTCGATTGAATTATTTTAACTTTACGGATAGTAAATTTATATCTACTAAATGACCAAGAAGATATAACCGTTCTAATACGGACAAATTTACAGAAACCTCCTTTGTAGTAAAAATGGCTTTGGTCAGCCCAGTAGAGCTACATAGAGGTTTCGCTATTTTATATTTTGGAGATAATTGATAATATTCACAAAAATCACATCTGTTGAACGTATAAGTAAAGATTATTAAGTTATAACAATAATGGATGCAAATAAAATATCAATTCGATTCTTCGACGACCGTGAAGTGCGTGCCGTGTGGGATGAGGAGCTGTCGAAATGGTGGTTCTCGGTGCTTGATATTGTAGGGGTACTTAATGCTCAAGATGATTACGCCAAGAACCGTAACTACTGGAAGTATCTAAAGACGAAACTAAAGAAAAAGGAGAATGAGTTGGTTAGTGCCACTAACCAACTGAAATTGCTTGCAGCCGACGGCAAAAAATATCAAACGGATATGCTTGATATGGATGGTGTGCTTGCTCTTGCGGCTTGCTTTCCTAACACTAAGGCATCACGCTTTGTGGCATGGTTTACAAATAGCGATGAAACTATCGACGGGCGAAGTAAATCGAAGGCTTACGCACTCTTTGAGAGTAGTTTGATAAATAGCATTGAAGTAGGTACTGTGAAAGGGCTGCAACAAATTCATGCTTACCTCTTCGGGGGGCTGTACGACTTTGCGGGACAGTTACGCACCGTGAATATTGCCAAAGGGGGATTTCAATTTGCATTGGTTCAATTCCTACCAACTACATTAGAGAATATCGAGCAAATGCCAGAAAGTAACTTTGATAATATCATTGAAAAATATGTGGAGATGAATATCGCTCACCCATTTCGAGAGGGTAATGGACGCACTACACGTATTTGGCTTGACCTTATATTGAAAAAGAACATACAAAAGTGTGTGGATTGGAGCCGTATTGACAAAAAAGCTTACCTCAATGCAATGACACGAAGTGTGGCTGACCCTTCAATTATAAAGTCGCTCATTCAATCGGCTCTTACTGATAAGATAGCCGACCGAGAAACCTTTATGAAAGGGATTGATTACTCATATTATTACGAACAAGAAGATTAAATACAAACTATATATATGGACAAACTAAATATGCAAACCGCAGATGTGGCTGACGATAACTTTGCACTTGCTATTTGAATTTGTGTGTCCTTAGTATATTGTTGTGAATGAGGCTTTCTCCGGTCGTTACAAATCATTTGTAAGCAAGCAGGTCCACAGTCTGTGCTTTCAACCTGCCAAAAAACTTTGAAATGTTTCTTTCTTACGTAGTCTTTTAGTCCCATATTTAATATTCGTTATTTACACCTCTGTCAATTTTTTCTCCAGACAAGGAACGACGAGACTTTTTATATTTTTCACCGAAATCAATACTATATTGAAAAGTTATCTCCACTAAATTTGAAAAATCTTTAATGTAATATTCTTGACTTGCAGGTCTTACAGATGAAATATAAGTAGTTTCTACTCTATTGGCTTTAGATGTAAATAGGTTCCCGGCAATAATTCCTGTTGTTATATTCTTATATCTCCAATTAAAACCGATATAAAAACCTCCCGAGGTCTTGGAAGTAGTTAAATTATTTACGCTATATCTTGGAAGTATATCATACTTTGAAATAATTCTAATATTTTTAAACATAGCATTTATACCTATTGACGCATAAAAGTTATCATGGATATAGCTATTTTTATCTCCTAATGATATATTAAACCTTGACCACCCAAATTGCCCGAATACAGCAAAATATTTCAAAAGTTTTTGCGTTGAAATATCCATTTGCAAGTTGAGACGGTCGTCATATTTTCCATTTGTTGTCTTACTTATAAACTTATCATAATATTTGCTTTCAGGATTTGAATCGTATTCCCAAATATTAACCAATGGATTTGTTGTTCTTGAATATTCCGCAGATAAATTAATATTTATTTTATTTATCGTTGATCGAGAAGAAAGTTTTGCTTTATGATATTCCATTGATTTGATATTTAAACTACCGGTTTGGAGTGATATGTCGTCAATTGTTTGCATTACTTCGGAAAAGTTGAATAGGGCAGGTAATGACGGCATATAATTATAATTCAAGCTCAGAACAGTCTTTTTCAGAATCGGATATCTGATTGATGCAGATACATTTGGTCGAATGCTTTGCGTAGATATTGTTCCATTTAATACAGATTCATATCTGCCTCCAATACCAACTGAATAGCCTAATTTTTCTAAATTACCTCCGATACTTCCATATACATATAATTTATGCTTCGCTAAGTTGTTGATAATCTCATTTTTATTTTCACTTTCAGAATAACTATTCTTGACATAATTGTACGAATAATTTACTCCATATTGGGTAGTGAAATATTTGAATTTATTTGAATATAAAATCTCTGAGCCAATCAAATAACTTTTGTTGTCCGTCACATTATTTTGAACATATTGCTCTTTTGGATTATATATATAATTTACTCCTCTTGAATAATCTCCGGAAGACAATATTCCTGTTAAATTAAATTCTATTGTTTGTTTTCCGATACTTTTATTAAAGTATATATTCAAATTTGGGTCGATTGTTTCTGATCTGCGAGAGTTTATTTTAGTATAATCGGAAACATCATTATCCTTAATTTGCCGCATAATGTATTCATCTTTGCTCTTGACATTATGATACCGCAAACGTAAATCTGCGGAAAAATTAGTATTTTTATTATGCTTATAAGAATAACCCAAAGATATGTTGTTGTCAAAATCTCTAAAATCCGAAGGCAAACCTATTTGAGACCGTTCAATGGTATAATCTTTTCCGATATATTTTTCATAGTTATTTGTATATTGTTTGGTGCTATTTCTCCAAACATTATCATAATTTAACGACCATTCCGAACGGTTTCTGTTATAGGTCAGACCTAATTCCCCATTTATTCTCGGAGTTGTTACTGCAACCCCGGCACGTGTATGTAAGCTACCGCCATTGAAATCATTTTTCAATATAAAATTTATTATTCCCGTATTTATTTCATTGTTAGAGAATCTCATGTCAGCTTGATTTTTGTATTCAATACGCAAGATTCTGTTTTTGTTAATCATTCGTATTTTTGATAAAGGCTCAACCTTGCCATTGATTTGAAAAATAGGTTCTTTCCCATCAATATTAATTCTACGCGATAATTCATCTACATCAATTCCCGGTAGCTTCATTCTCATATTTCCTAACAGACTGATTATATCAGATGAATTTTTACGCTCTTCTGCTGGATATATTTTTTCCCCAGATGAAACCTTAAAATCAGGAATAAATACAAC
>CAZYEO010000148.1:0-5141 GCA_964646495.1 uncultured Muribaculaceae bacterium | reverse complement strand
AAAACTATAATTTGTTTATTTTCTTAGCTATTAGCTTATTGTTCACTACATATACCACAATGTACAATCCTGAATTAAAACCAGTCATGTCTATTTGTGTATTCCCTGTTATAATATCATGATATATAATCGACCCTTGAGTGTCATATATCGTAATAGGTGTAGAAGAGCATGAGGTATTAATGTTCAGGTAATTCGTTATTGGATTTGGATAGATATTAAGACCGTCACCTATGGTTTCATCCACCGACGACTGACAGGCATGACCCACTTCATATTCAAAATATTTAGTTACTGCCATCCCTCCGGCATAAGCGAATTTTACGCCGACATTTATCTTCTCACCAATAGTGCGCCCCATTAATTCACATTCAAAAGTATTATCACCTAAATTTGACATTCCCATTTCTGAAAATGGTTGTTTGTTCCATAGATAGGCAATTACATCCGACCTGTCGGTATCTAATAGCTCAGCTTTTACGATAACAGATGTACCAACAGTTTCAAAACTTATTGTGTAACCGGTAGAGAATGTTCCTTGAATACCTTCTGTATCTGTATATGAACAACTATTATCCTTTGCCACTGATATATATATTGGCTTTGATGTGTTGGTTTTCCCTTCGCCGGTTGTTACAACTGCTGTTAAGGAGTAATTCCCTTCTTCAGGAACCCATGTTATGGTATATGGACTTTCGCTAGTGGAATCTATAAGGATGTTGTTTTGGAAGAATTCTACCTTAGCAATCCCTGTTCCGCTGAAATCTTGCGCTACGGCAGAAATATTAACACTTTCGCCGAGGATGATTTTAGTATTATTCTTAGGGGAAACAATAGCTATCGAGGGGATGGAGGCTCCTGACGATTCGTAATGCATTTTCCCAGCCGGGACTACCATTGTGAAACCATCATTATAACTGACAGTGAGCGGAGTTGCGCCATAATTATGCGCCACATATGTTATGCGTCCATTCTTCTCGAATGCACAGGCTATGGGATAATCTGCTGTTATGGTAGAGTCGAAATTACCCAATCCATTCATAGAATGTAGCCAATAATAGGTTTGTGCATCTGATACTCCAAATTTAAGGTTCCTATTTGGATTTGAATCATACATTGAGATGGCTTCGGGTGCATCAATGTATGCTGCATATTGCCACATTATATCATGCCATAGATTATCGTTGGCTTCATTTCGGACAATACCGGTATTTTTCTTTATTTCATTCCACAGACTTTCTACATATTCCAAATTTCTTGAGAGATAAAGTGAACCTCCATGTATGGGATATAACTCAATACCATAGGAGGCGGCAATATCAGATGTCCAGAATGTCCCATTATCTAAATCATTGCCCCATATACGTGAGACTAAAGCATATTGTTGATTTGATGGAAAATTACGTTTATTGACATCAAACCAATATTCTTCAATAGCATTCTGTTCAGTAGTATATAAAAATATACCTAAATCGCGTATTTTATCATTGCCTGTGATTGTGCCCCAATGGATGAGCGCAGAATTGAACTGCATGCTTTCTGAAGACGATTCCTGGTCGTTTCCATTTGGGAATGTTGCAAACCCATTAGCCCATGCATGTCCATCATAAGGACTGAATGAACGAAGAAATGGAAACATATTGTCATTCCTGTCGCTTGAGGCGGCATCGCGAATCAATAAATTTATCATTTCTCCCCACTTATTAGCCCATCCTGGTTCATATTGCTCCATAAACGCAGCTGCATGAATGAAATATCCCCAATGAAAATGATGGTCATTGATATTATTATCTTGTCCATGTCCTGCCGGATACCCTATTAAAGTGCTCCAATCTTTATTGTAATAGAATATAAATGCAACTTCGCCACTTTTTGCTTCCAACCAATTTTCAAGACGATTTTTTATAGTTTTTTTCATCTCATTATGCGCATCCATATTACCTGTTTCGGCGGCAATGCGAGCAGATTGAACCAATCGATTCAAAAGTTGTCCATCGTTATATGAGTCTGTCCATTCGCCAATTTGGTCACTCTTCATGGCATCGAGTTTGGTTGTCATAAGGCTCTCTGAATAGCCGGTGCTTAGAAGATTGACATATGGCATAGTAGGGAGAATGCCATTAAATTTATTCTCCGTTGTGAATATGTTGCCCTCAATCATTTTCAAATCGCCACGCACGCATTGATATGTGTATTTAGGATTGAATATCATATCCTTAGATAGATTTGCCCAGTGATGAGGCAAGAGCCCCATTATTACTTTGTCATTTTCGCCCTCTTTTACTACGGTCTCAACATTAAATTGAGTCTTTAGAATTGAAGATTCAGGGTCATAATTCCAATCGGTGGTGGTATTTACCGGGAAGGCATAAGCATATTTTTGCATTTCCAGAGCTGCCGTTTTTGAATTACTTATCTGAACAGGCAGAAAAGCAACTGAGAAATAATCTTTTCCATTTAATATTGATGAATATTTGTTTCCATCTTTGACCCAAGTAGACCCGGTGGGTGCATAAATTGCAAAACTGGCTCCGTTTTTCGCTTTGTCTACGATAAGTATCTCGTTTTCAAGTGTTACTGTCCCAAAATTTATGTTGACTTCTACGGCATCATCACTCCCTTTTGTGAAGTAGATAAATGGCATTCCACGTCCTATTGTTGCCGTGAGATCTCTACTTCCATCATTCCAGTTCATTGATACTGTCCAATCGGAATAATCGCTTATGGTAACTTTTGATGCCGATAAACCTTTAAGACCTACAGAAATAGGTATAAGATCATCGATAACTCCACGTTTTATGTAGCTCACTATTAACCCCTGATTAATAGTTTTTAAGGTGAAAGGATAGCTGAAAAGGTTATCTGCATGATTCTCCTTTATTGCTTTCGACCACCAATCATTTGTAGGAACCGGTTTGCCTACCGCTTTTCCCGATACTTGTGGCATTCCTTGCGGATAGGAGTTGCGACCTGCTGCATCAGCGCCAGGATAGGTGTTTGTGTATCCACCACTCCCTACATTTATTATTTCTGCATTTGAGCAAAAAGTAGAAAGAAGAAGAAATAATAGTAATAAATTTTTTAATTTCATTATTTGGCTTGATTAGGTTAAAAAAATAAGGAGGAAATATGAAAAAACACATGTCCTCCCTATATTGTATAAATTAATATTTAGTATTTTAATATTTTTTGAGAATAACGTTTTCCGTCAGTCATTTCCACTGTTACTATATAAAGTCCATTTTGCAAATCGGAAACACCTATTGTAATGTTATTTGAATCCCCAACCTCTTTCTTTACTAAATTTCCTAAGGTTGAATGGATATATACCGCTTTCACATTCATATCTGTTTTGATATTTAGAAAATCAGTCACATGTGTCGGATAAACGAGCATAGAACCATTATCGTTGATGATGCCTTGCACACTTGAAGGTTTTGTAACATCAAATTCGTGAGGCTGACTCGTTACTAAACCTCCCGCATAAGCAAATTTTACAGCAACATTAAATTTCTTTAATCCTGTATTTTCAAATGTTTTTGAGAAATAACCATCCTCTACGGGAGTAAGTTGAACTTCTGCAAAATCAGGATTTCTTGTATGTGCATATGCCACCACCCCTTCTTTATCATCCAATAATTTGAATCTTGTAGTTATTTTTAGTTCCTTATCAACAATAAATTCATATCGATAACCTTTGGTAAATGTACCTTCGGCCGCATCAGTTGAAGTACCTTCGTATTCAGTGTTGGTATTGGGTTTGTAAATAGTAAAGTTTATTTGAAATTCGCTGGTTCTGCTGTTATCAATCTTATCGGTTACTTTTACTATTGCTGATCCTGGAATTTCTGTCGCTTGCGTTATTTCCACTATGGTATTTTCGCTATCTACTGCTGTGGCAGTAACAGTAGGTATATTTGTTGTGCCCGTTGGGAGTGATACATTATAAACCTTAGTTTTATTGCTAAAATCTTCAACACTTACGCCATCATACATTAGGGTTTCTAAATCTAAATTTGTGGCTGCTGTGCCGCCACAATTCTGACCTACAGTATATTCAAATGTTTTAGTTACAGCCATGCCACCAGCATACGCAAATTTGCATGCAATTTTGAAGATTGATGATTCCCCGGCTTCAAATGTACCAGTAAATACTCCATTGTTGTTTGTCAATGCTCCTGTGCTGAAATTGGGATTGAATAACCATGCCTCGGCAACTAAACCAGTCTGTTTTTCTGGATCGATAAGTGTGAACTTAGCGGTTATTTTATTGGAGGCATCTGTTGAAAATTCATATGTGTAGCCATTCGTGAATGAGCCTTGGCTCGCTTCATCTGACGTCCCGGCACATTCTGTATTATTACCGGAATTGTCAATCTTGAAGTGGATCACATATTCCTTTGTATTTGAATTATTTCCATTCTCCATAACAGTAATGGTTGATGTGCCCGGCAATGCATCTGCTTGGGTTACAACTACAGTTGTATTTTCCGTGTCTTTCGCTGTTGCTGCCACAACCGGTATGTTTACGGTTCCTGCCGGAAGCTTTATATTATATGAAGATATCGAAGGCGAAAATCCACTGATTGTTGTGCCGTCTACTGTAATATCTGATAGATTTAAATCTACTATAGCTTCACCCGAACATGAGATATCCCATTTAATATCGTTAGCCGTAAATACTTCTTCACCGGGAAATAATATATATAGTGGTGTATATAATTTTGGTGCTATATTCGAAACAATGGCAATTGAAGCCGTTTTATTTTCATTACTATAAGTAATTGTTTGATTTCGAATATCATTTCCTCCACCTCCATTAATTTCAAAGAAAGATCCTCCAAATCCCGCAATCGCTGTGGACGCCTCTATTCTCATTTCATAATTTCCTGAGGATGTTTCCTGGCACGTAAGTTGAATAGTTTGATTGTTGGATGCCGATGTCAATTCCTTCTGGCAATATTGAACAGTTCCATCTGCCGAAGCAGAAAATACAGTAATGACACATATTAAAATTGTCATTAATCGAGTTATTTGTTTCATGCTAATAAAATTTTTTGGTTAATTAAAATTTATTAAATTGTAATACTCCGATTCCCGGAATAAGACTTTGCAAATATATTTGGTTGTTTTAATTTTAG
>CAZYEO010000147.1:0-5164 GCA_964646495.1 uncultured Muribaculaceae bacterium | reverse complement strand
ATACGCTGTTTATCAGTTTAATATGATTTTGGTAATATGATATTCCATATTTTTACTTGTTTTATATTAAAAAAGCAATAAATTTGTATCGTTTTTGATATGGTGTCAGAAGCTAAATTTAATAATCTTTGACTTATGAAAAAAATCATTCTACTTATTGCATTTTTTGTAGGGATTACCACGGTTCAAGCACAGGTAACATTGGAGGGAAGCAAGCTTACCGATAACTGGTCGATTGGCGTTAATGCTGGAGGAATAACACCTCTCACGTATTCAAAATTCATTAAGGATATGCGTGGAGTTGCCGGTATTGAATTGACAAAACAAGTTACTCCTATTTTAGGAATAAGCCTTCAAGGTATGTTTGGGTTCAACACTATTGGAGCGCCTACTATAGTAGATCAATCTAATGTGAGCCTACTTGGAAAATTGAATCTTATGAATCTCTTTGCTACTTATCAAGGCACACCTCGTCTGTTTGAAATAGAAGCAGTAGCCGGAGTGGGTTGGTTGCATAATTATGGTAAAGGCTTTGAGGCAAATAAATTTTCTTCAAAAGTGGGCCTTAACTTCAATTTCAATTTATGCGAACGCAAAGCGTGGACAGTAAGCGTTAAACCAGCGATTGTTTGGAATATGGATGGTGATAGTAAGCAAGTGGGACACTCACGTTTCAATGCTCGTTATGCCGGATTTGAAATTCTTGCAGGTTTAACATATCATTTCAAAAACAGCAATGGACAGCATCACTTTACTCTCGCTCATCTATATGATAAAGCAGAAGTTGATGGCTTGAATGATAAAATCAATGGTTTGCGTGCAAGTTTGAATAACAAAAATATTGAACTTGCAGAAGCTAATGCTCTTGCTGCCACTTTAGGTGCAGAACTTACAGCATGCAAGAATAAAAAACCAGTGGTTGAAACCAAAACTATCGATAACTCTAAGAATGTACTTGAATCGGTAATTACCTTTGCACAAGGTAGATCTACTATTTCTGCTTCGCAACAACCTAATGTTGAGCGCATAGCGTCTTATATGAAGAATCATAAGAAATCAACCGTAAGCATTAAGGGGTATGCTTCACCAGAAGGAAGTGCCGAGGTAAATGCTAAGATTGCAACAGCTCGCGCAGAAGCAGTGAAGAATATGCTTGTAAATAAATACAAAATTGAAGCAAGTCGCATTCAAGCCGAAGGACAAGGTGTAGGCGATATGTTTACCGAGCCAGACTGGAATCGCGTAAGTATTTGCACGCTTGATGAAACGAAATAAAGGTAGAATTAGGATTTAATTATGTATATGAAGGGCTGTCGCGAGATTTCGTTGGCAGCCCTTTTTGATGGTATGATGAATTTTTGTAATTAGAGATAATGAGGCAGAAAAATAATACCGTAAATAACGGAAAATGAAGATGATATTTTTTCGGTATATCGCTTTTTTTATGTATTTTTGTTAGCTGTAATAAATTTGAGGTTATCAACGCTAAAATGATAACTGTACATTCATTACAACATAATGTTATTTATCATAAATCACTATGTCAGAACAAAACGAAGAACAGTATTCAGCCAATAATATTCAAGTCCTTGAAGGGCTTGAAGCAGTGCGCAAACGCCCATCTATGTACATTGGAGACACAAGTTCCAAAGGGTTACACCACCTTGTCTATGAAGTGGTGGATAACTCGATTGATGAGGCATTAGCAGGATATGCAAGCCATATAGAGGTTACTATAAATGAAGATAATTCAATCACTGTAGTTGATAATGGTCGAGGAATTCCGGTTGATAAACACGAAAAGCTCAATAAATCGGCACTTGAAGTAGTGCTAACGGTTCTTCATGCCGGAGGTAAATTTGATAAAGGATCATATAAAGTGTCAGGTGGATTACACGGAGTAGGTGTTTCATGTGTAAACGCCCTTTCTACATATCTTCGTGCAGAAGTATATCGAGATGGAAAGGTATATATGCAGGAATATTCATGCGGACATCCAAAGGAAGCCGTGAGAATCGTAGGAGAGACCGAGCTTACCGGTACAAAGGTTACTTTTCTACCAGATACAACAATCTTCTCGGAAACTGTATATGACTATAAAATATTGGCAACACGTCTTCGCGACCTTGCATTTCTTAATTCGGGAATCACACTCACACTCACCGATAGGCGTGTAGAGGGAGAACCGAAAAAGGAGGTATTTTTCTCTAAAACCGGACTCGATGAGTTTGTGCAATATATCGACTCAAACAAGGAGCACCTTATTGAGGATATTATTCATATTAGCACCGAGCGTCAAGGTATTCCTGTAGAGGTTGCAATGACCTATAACACTACTTATAACGAGAATATATATTCGTTTGTAAACAATATCAACACCATTGAAGGGGGAACGCACCTCACGGGATTCCGTCGCGGATTGACAGGTACACTTAAAAAGTATGCCGAAGATTCCAAAATGCTCGAAAAGGTGAAAATCGATATTTCAAGCGATGACTTCCGTGAAGGTCTTACTGCAGTAATTTCGGTGAAAGTAATGGAACCGCAATTTGAGGGTCAGACAAAAACTAAACTCGGAAATAATGAGGTAATCGGAGCTGTGCAGACGGCTGTGAGCGAAGCTCTACGCAATTATCTCGAAGAACATCCTAAGCAGGCAAAAACAATCGTTGAAAAGGTAATTGTAGCAGCACAGGCTCGCCATGCTGCTTATAATGCCCGCATGAAAGTGCAGCGTAAATCACCACTTGGCGGTGGTGGACTTCCCGGTAAATTGGCTGACTGCTCTTCTCGAGTGCCAGATGAATGTGAGCTATACCTTGTCGAAGGGGACTCCGCAGGTGGATCGGCTAAGCAAGGACGTGACCGCGTGTTCCAAGCTATCCTACCACTTCGTGGTAAAATCCTTAACGTAGAGAAAGCTATGGATCATAAGGTGTTTGAAAGCCAAGAAATTACCAATATATTCAGAGCTCTTGGAGTTACGATAGGAACTGAAGACGACAGTAAAGAGCTTAATATATCAAAACTTCGCTATCACAAGATTATCATCATGACCGATGCCGATGTGGATGGTAGCCATATTGCAACATTGCTACTTACATTCTTCTTCCGCAGAATGCGCCCGGTGTTGGAAAACGGATATATATACCTTGCCACACCTCCGCTCTATAAATGTTCTAAAGGGAATAATGAGGAATATTGCTGGACTGACTTACAGGTGCGTCAATTTATCGACAACTATGCCAACGGAGATGAAAAGCAAATAAAACTACAACGATATAAGGGTCTTGGAGAGATGAATCCCGAACAACTTTGGGATACCACTATGGATCCTGCTAATAGAATGCTCAAACAGGTTACAATAGACAATGCAGCAGAGGCAGATCGTGTATTTTCAATGCTCATGGGTGAGGATGTAGCTCCTCGTCGCGAGTTTATAGAAGAGAATGCCACCTACGCAAATATTGACGCATAGAGAAAAATTCCACTTCAAAAACAACCATAAAAACGGCTTATTCCCATAGGAATGAGTCGTTTTTTATATCCTAAATTATTTTAATTGTGTTGAGAAATTAGAATGATGGGTGGATATTGATGTGGGGTTTCATTGATATTTGAAATGATTATCCCATATAATATTATCAAAATCGAGAATTTCAGAGAAAAAATAGTAATTTCGTTGTTTAATAGTTTATTACAGTATCGAAAATGAACAACTGGCAGCAGCGCACCGAATTATTGATTGGAGAGCAGGGGATTATATCGCTTGCAGATGCGCATGTACTCGTAGTAGGAGTAGGGGGTGTAGGTGCCTATGCCGCCGAGATGCTTGTGAGAGCAGGAGTGGGACATATTACAATCGTAGATGGGGATGATGTGAACGAAACAAATCTGAACCGGCAATTGATTGCTCTAAATTCTACTCTCGGTAGAAATAAGATAGAAGTGATGGGAGAGCGGTTATTGGATATAAATCCTCAATTGAAGCTCAGAAAATTATCTATGTTTCTCACAGCAGAACAAGTGGAATCTCTGTTTCACGGGAATAATTATAATTATGTGATTGATGCCATCGATACCATAGCCCCAAAAGTGGCACTTATAAAATATTGTCTTTACAACAAGATTAAAATAATATCATCTATGGGAGCCGGAGGAAGAATAGATCCCACAAAAATCTCTTATGGTGATATATCCGAGACTATAAACGATGGACTTGCCAGAGCTGTACGCGTAAAATTGAAAGAAATTGGGATAAAAAGGGGGCTGAAAGTGGTGTGGAGCTCGGAAGCACCCCGCCGGGAGTCTTTGGTGCTCACCGATGAATCGCAGAACAAGAAATCGAGTTATGGCACAATATCATATTTGCCATGTATGTTCGGATGTATGTTAGCATCTCAGGTAATCATAAAACTCAAAGACACAAAGAGATGATAGAGATACGCAACATATATAAAAGCTATGGCACGCTTAGGGTGCTCAATGACGTGAATGTTACCATTGAACGTGGTGAGATTGTAGCCATAGTGGGTGCGAGTGGTGCAGGTAAAACTACACTCTTGCAAATAATGGGTACGCTGGACAATCCAGATAGTGGAGAGGTGATATACGATGGAAATAATGCGTTGAAACTTAATTCAAAGGAGATGGCTAAATTTCGCAATAAGAATATTGGATTTGTTTTTCAGTTTCATCAATTACTTCCGGAATTTACCACACTCGAAAATGTTGCAATTCCTGCATTGATAGGGGGGATGAAACAATCGTATGCATATAAACGAGCAAAAGAATTAATAGAATATATGGGGTTGTCGGACCGACTCACACATAAGCCGGCTCAACTATCAGGAGGAGAGAAACAGCGTATTGCCGTAGCTCGTGCATTGGTAAACTCTCCGTCGGTGGTGCTTGCAGATGAACCGTCGGGAAGCCTTGATACCCATAACAAGCAAGAACTTCATAAACTTTTTTTCGATTTAAGACGTGAATTTAATCAGACATTCGTGATAGTTACTCATGATGAATCGCTTGCAGCCGATACCGATAGGGTGCTACACATGAGAGATGGAGTAATAGTTGATGATATAAAGAGGGAGATTTTGATATGAGAAAAATTTACTGTATTATAATGGCATTATTGGTATTAGGAACGGTTGCATCG
>CAZYEO010000146.1:0-5265 GCA_964646495.1 uncultured Muribaculaceae bacterium | reverse complement strand
CTACCTTGCAGGGCAAACACCCCAATAGCATGAAAAATAATCCCCACATAATCCCTACAACGATACGTTGTAGGGAGGGCTAAATGTGATTAAAAAAAATATTTTTCTGCAAATCAAAAAAATATATATATCTTTGACACCCGTGAAATATCGAAGGGAGATTGATGGATTGTCCTTAAGCTCGTGGATGGTGGTTTGCGGCGCCAATATTTTAATTTTATGGAATGATAGTTTAAAGGATCTCATTAAATTATCTAATAAAAACTGTATTCAAAATAAACATGAAGAAACTATTTACTTTTTTTCTGATGCTGTCATTATTTTGCAGCACAATTATGGCTGTTCCTGCAAAGAGAACACCAAGAGTTTTTCAACAGCCTGACGGAAGCACAGTTACTATAGTGCTCCATGGCGATGAGCGTTCACACTTCTATTCTACATTGGATGGAGTGATGCTTAAGAAAGATGATAATGGATATATGAAATATGCCGTGAGCGATGCTTCGGGAGTGATAGTTGCAGGTGAATATGTGGCACAAGATATTGAGCAAAGAGATGCAGCTGAGAAGAATTATATTTCTCAAATCAACAAGGTGCAGATTGAATCGATATTGAAGGCTAAGAGGGCAAAAAGCAAGCGTGCTAAATCACCTGCCAAGGTAGGCTCAAATTTTCCAAATAAGGGTGATGTTAAAGGATTAATAATTCTGGCTCAATTTAAAGATAAACCATTTTCAAAAGGTGGGACTAATCAGGAGTTTACCAATATGATGAATGAACAAGGCTATTCGGTGAATGGCGCTACAGGGAGCGCAAAAGATTATTTTATAGATCAATCATCCAATGTGTTTAATCCTGCGTTTACGGTAGTAGGTCCGGTTGAGCTTCCACAGAATATGTCATATTATGGAAAAAATGATTATAGTGGCAACGATGTAGATCCTGCGCAAATGGTTGTTGATGCATGTAATGCGGCTAAATCTCAGATAAATTTTTCTGATTATGATTTGGATAATAATGGGATAGTAGATTTGATTTATATAATATATTCAGGATATGGGGAAGCTCAAGGAGGAGAAGCCAATACAATATGGCCTCATGCTTGGGATTTAGCTTCGGCAGGTAAATCTCTGACCTTGAATGGTGTGAAGATTTTGAATTATGCTTGCTCTTCAGAATTAATGGGCGATGCGGGTAGTGAGCTTGATGGTATTGGGACTTTCTGCCATGAATTCAGTCATTGCCTTGGGTTGGCAGATATGTATGATACCAATTATGCCGGTAATTTTGGACTTGGAGAATGGGATATTATGGATGCCGGAAGTTATAACAACGATTCTAAAACTCCTGTGTCATATTCCGGATTTGAACGTTCCAGTGTGGGATGGACTACACTTGAAGAACTTGAAACTCCGCAAAACAATATAAGCCTTGAAGCTATTACCGAGAGCAATAAAGCCTATAAAATAACATCGTCGGTGAATCCTGACGAATATTATGTGCTTGAAAACCGACAACTTGTGGGATGGGATGAATATTTGCCTAATCATGGTCTTTTGATTACTCACATAGATTATCTGCAAAGTGCTTGGGATAATAATAGCGTTAATGATGTAGCAGGGCATCAAAGAGTAATCATCATACCGGCTGATAATAAATTATTGGTATGGAATGATAATCGTGATGCATACTTTGCAAGTCTGGAAGGGGATGTGTATCCTGGTACAAGTAAAAATAACTCGCTTACAGATACCAGTGTTCCTGCAGCCACATTGTATAAAGGAGGAAAAATGGGCAAACCTATTACCAACATCAAAGAGGTGAATGGTATAATATCATTTAATTTTATGGAAGGGGTAGTTGCTGCTCCAGTCGCAGCACAAGCCACTGATATAACTAATACCGGATTTACGGCTAATTGGAGCGCTGTGGATGGAGTGGATTCATATACACTTACAGTGAAAGAAGCAAGCACAGACCCGGAAGCCAATATGGTGATAAAGGAAGATTTCAGTAATTTTACCGCTGAGAAAGACGGAACAGCTGAAATTGAAGTAGATGATTTCATGAATAATAAGGGATGGGAAGGAATCAAGATATTCAATAGCTCAAATAAATGCAAAATGGGAACGTCAAAAGTACCGGGAACCCTTACATCTCCTGCATTGGATTTATCGGCTGACAATGGAAATGTTACCATACATTTGAATGTACAAGCATATAATACAGAGAAAACATTAAAAATAGAGCTTCTTAATGCATCGGATGGCTTGATAGAAACAAAGGATATTACTCTTCCTTATAATTCTGTAGTATCATTTACGAAGGGTGCTAATGGATGTAAAATCAGATTCACAGCCAATAAACGCGCTTATATGAGCTACATAGCAATCTATACAGGGCAATATGACGAAAGCGATCTGCAGAAAGCGATTGGAAAGGTTGCTGCCAAGGAGCAAGTAATCACAGATATTACTACTACCAGTTATACGGTTTCAAATCTTACTCCGGGGTTAGTTTATACCTATAAAGTGACTGCCAAAAAGGGAGAAAGCGTTTCACCATTTTCTAATGCTGTAAAGGTAGATATAAGTATGGCAGGTGTTTGTGACCGTCCCCAACTTAATAATCATATCCGCACGATTGGAAATAATGTTATCGTATCAACAACAGAGGGTAAAATGATAAATATTTACTCAATCGACGGAGTATTAAAACATTCGGCGGTGGCAACGGAAGGCGAAAATCGCTTTAGCCTGAGCGGTGGCATATATATCGTTCGTGTAGATGCGACCTCGGCAAAAGTAGTGATTTTGGATAAATGATTAACCGAATAAGATAGCCGATGAAATTTCGCAAGACTACCATTATAGATATATTGGTATTGCCTACCATCGAAGTCAATCTTTATGAACCTGAAATTTAGAGCACAAATAAGAAGGATCTAAATAATTATAATATACGCCCCATAAGCTATCAAAAAGCTCGTGGGGCGTTGCTTTATAGGGAATTCAGAATGTGGATTATACTAAAAAAGAACGAGGCAATCAAAAGACTGCCCCCCTACTAAATGTTTTCACAACGGAATAATCCTTATTGTGATTTGCTTCAAAATTGTAATGCAAATATAGTGATTTTATCTTGACAAACAAATTATTGCAAAAATAAATACGCAGATACAAATAGCAATAAATGTAAATGGCTTGCGCAATAGAAATGTTAGCATTACATATTGCATAATAATCGTGTAATACGAATCGTTAATAGTATTGTTTCACATTAGTGCCGATATTGCCGAACGTGATTTATCTGTATGGCACAGTGAGATGTTTATGCCGTGTGTTGCTGGTGGTATCATCAAGCCGTCCGATATAGTGGGTTATCGCACCCATCAGGTATATATCCGTAACTCAATGCACACCCCACTGACTCCTGATGCGCTCCGTGATGCAATGACAACGTTGTTTGAACTATTGAAAGAAGAACCCCAAGCAAGCGTAAGAGCAGTATTAGGGCATTTTATGTTTACCTATATTCACCCATATATGGATGGCAACGGTCGTGTAGGCAGATTTCTGATGAATACCATGTTGGCATCAGGCGGATATGACTGGATGATTGTTCCGGTAGAACGATGGGATGAATATATGGTGGCTCTCGAAAAAGCAAGTGTTACGGGTGATATAGTGCTTTTTGTGAAGTTCTTATCAAGTATTTAATTTTATTGCTGTCCGATAAAACTAACAGTAACATACAAATAGTTCCCGAAACTCTGTAAAATAGTGTTTCGGACTCTTTTTTCCCAAATACAAGCCCCCTCTATTAAAAAAAATTACCTCCGATTGGTGGTATGATAGATTGATAGTCCTTGATAATCGTATTTTTTAATTTTTATTTATGATATTTGGAAGTTAAATGGTTTGTTTGTATTTTTGTTATAATTAGTCAGATAGATGAATGCTGCCAGTAGGAAGGCAGGAGGGCTTTTAAGTCGTAATATCGGAGGCTCTATTCCTCGTCATTTATTTGATTATTTTTTTATATAGTGTTTTTGAAAAAAATAGATTATATCATGAGAACAATATTAGGTCTTGATTTAGGTGCTAACAGCATAGGTTGGGCTATAGTTTTAACAGATGAAGATAAAACGCCACAGCAGTTATCGAGTCTTGGTAGTCGAGTAATACCGATGGATCTCTCAACTCTTAGTGATTTTGAGAGAGGAAATACGGTATCGCAAACAAGTGTAAAAACAGGATTTGTAGGGGTACGTAGACTTAAAGAACGTGCTTTGCAAAGAAGGGAAAGGACTCTTCGAGTATTAAATATTCTTGGATTTTTGCCAATTCATTACGCGCAACAAATAGATTTTGAAAGGCATTTAGGCAAATTCAAAAATGATAAAGAACCCAAAATAGCATGGTGGGAGTATGAACCAAATAAATTTGAATTTATATTCAAGGATTCGTTTAATGAAATGATAGCTGATTTTAAGAAAAATCAGCCATCCTTGTTTGAAAAGTCACCTGACTCAAAAGTTCCCTATGATTGGACATTGTATTATCTCCGCAAAAAAGCACTAACCGAAAAAATATCAAAAGAGGAGCTTGCATGGATTCTTTTAAGTTTCAATCAAAAGCGTGGTTATTATCAGCTGCGTGGAGAGGATTCTGAAGATGAGACTAAATCGGCTAAAACAAGAAAATATTTTGTGACTCAGGAAGTGGTATCTATCACTGACACCAGAGAGGTGTATAAGGGGTTGAAAGTGCTGATGGTTGAGTTGGCAGATGGCTGTGTCGGGAAGATTTTTAAGAAAGATATTCCAGATTGGGTTGGGAAAGAACTCTCAATTTTTGTCACTGTAGATATTGACAAAGAAGGAAAAGATAAAATTGGTGATGGAGGTTTGGTAAGCAGACGATTTACTGTCCCTACCGAGTCGGAATGGGATACTGAATGGGCACTTGTAAAGCTAAAGACAGAGGAGGACTTAAAAAAGAGCAGTAAAACAGTAGGAGAGTATATATATGATTCTCTTTTAAGCAAGCCAAATCAAAAAATTAGAGGGAAACTCGTACGCGTGATTGAACGCAAATATTATAAAGATGAGTTGAAACAAATTATTGATACACAGCGCAAATTTCATCCTGAGTTGGAATCAAAGGATATGTATGATAAATGTGTAAAAGAACTTTATCGTAGCAATGAGGCATATCGAAATTCTATTTCAAATCGAGATTTAGAGTATCTATTAATAGATGA
>CAZYEO010000145.1:0-5291 GCA_964646495.1 uncultured Muribaculaceae bacterium | reverse complement strand
CTAAAAAATCAATTGACTATGAAGTATAAAAAGTATATTCTACAAGAAAATGATATACCCAATGCATGGTATAATGTAGTAGCTGAAATGGAAAACAAACCTCGCCCTTTGCTTAATCCAGTTACAAAAAAGCCAATGACAAGCGAAGATTTATATCCATTGTTTTCACAAGAAGCCTCTCGTCAAGAATTGAATGAAACCGATAAATGGATTGAAATACCTGAAGAGGTCAGGGATATGTATAAAATATGGCGCCCTACCCCTTTAGTGCGTGCTTATGGATTGGAAAAAGCACTCGATACTCCAGCACATATATATTTTAAAAACGAAAGTGTGAGTCCGGTAGGTTCGCACAAATTGAATTCCGCAATACCTCAAGCATATTATTGTAAAAAGGAGGGAATAACAAATATTACGACCGAAACCGGTGCAGGGCAATGGGGTGCAGCACTTTCGCTGGCAACAAGTATTTTTGGAATTAACCTTGCTGTGTATATGGTGAAAATTTCATATAATCAAAAGCCATATCGCAGATCTATAATGCAAACTTATGGAGCTGAGGTTATTGCTTCTCCAAGTATGTCAACTAAAGCGGGACGAAAAATAATTACCGAGCAACCCAATTATCAAGGTTCATTAGGAACTGCTATTAGTGAAGCTGTGGAGCTGGCTATGAATACTCCTAATTGTAAATACACACTTGGATCGGTTCTTAATCATGTAGCCCTACATCAAACGGTCATAGGTCTGGAAGCTGAAAAGCAGATGGAAATGGCTGGAGAATATCCTGATACAGTAATTGGATGCTTTGGTGGAGGAAGTAATTTTTCTGGAATTTCATTCCCTTTTATGCGTCACAATTTCTCAGGTGAACGCAATACAAAATTTATTGCAGCAGAACCGGCTTCTTGTCCTAAACTTACAAGAGGTATTTTCCAATACGATTTTGGTGATGAAGCTGGTTATACTCCATTAATTCCTATGTTTACGTTGGGACATAATTTTGCTCCTGCCAATATCCATGCCGGAGGATTGCGTTATCATGGAGCAGGATCGGTTGTGAGCCAATTGCGTAAAGATGGATTAATTGATGCTGTGGATATTCCTCAGTTGGAAACATTTGAGGCGGCTACCCTATTTGCAAAACATGAAGGTATTGTTCCAGCACCCGAATCAGCACATGCAATTGCAGCTGCAATACGCGAAGCTAAAATGGCAAAAGAGAGTGGAGAGCAAAAGGTAATCCTATTTAATCTTTCTGGGCATGGCTTGATTGATATGGCATCTTATGACAGATATTTAGCTGGAGATCTCACCAATTACCAAGTGACTGATGCAGATGTCGCTCTAAATACAAAAGATCTCGAAAAACTTATTTGAATAAAAACAAATTAAATAAGAAATAGCCGGAATGATTTAATCCATTCCGGCTATTTCTTATTTATTGGATACAGAGTTATTAATCATTATCATCAGGATTTGGTCCAAATTCCTGCAATGCGACAGCTTCGGGTGTGGTAGCATATTCCACAAAATTGTCACGATAACGTTTAGCCAAGGATTTCGCTTTGCGAGTCCATTCTTTTTTATCTTCGTAAGTATTGCGAGGATCCAGAATTTGAGTGCTCACAGCAGGTAATTCTGTTGGGATGTCAAGATTTAAAATTGGAATGTGCTTCTTTTCTGCTTTTTCAATGTCACCGGTTAATATTGCATTTATGATAGCACGAGTTTCTTTTATTGAGATTCTCTTGCCGGTTCCATTCCAACCTGTATTCACAAGATATGCCTTGCAGTGGTGTTCTTTCATTTTACGTGCTAACACATCTGCGTAAAGCATTGGGTGAACAGTGAGAAATGCTTCTCCGAATGCCGGTGAAAATGAAGGCACCGGTTCGGTGATTCCTCGTTCAGTTCCTGCCAATTTTGATGTATATCCACTAATAAAATGATATTGTGCACGTTTTTCGTCGAGAATTGAAACTGGAGGCAAAACTCCATATGCATCCGCAGAAAGGTATATGATTTTTGAAGCGTGACCACCTTTGGACGGCACAGCACAATTATCAATAAAATATATTGGATAACTTACACGTGTATTTTCTGTTACACTCTTATCAGCTGCATAATCAACTTTTCCTTGTGCATCAACAGTAACATTTTCAAGAAGAGCATCACGTCTGATAGCATTCCATATTTCCGGTTCGTTATCTTTGCTTAGATTCACTACCTTTGCATAACAACCACCTTCGAAGTTGAATACGCCGAAATCGTCCCATCCATGTTCATCGTCTCCAATAAGAGAGCGGCGAGGGTCGGTAGATAATGTAGTTTTGCCTGTTCCACTCAATCCGAAGAATAGAGCTACGTCACCATCTATTCCCATATTAGCTGAGCAATGCATTGATGCTATTCCTTTAAGAGGAAGCAAATAATTCATCATAGAGAACATTCCTTTTTTCATCTCTCCTCCGTACCAAGTGCCACCTATAACTTGCATTTTTTCAGTGAGATTGAAAGCCACAAAATTTTCTGAATTTAATCCCTCTTCTTTCCATTTAGGATTTATGGCCTTACTTGCATTAAGAACAACGAAATCAGGAGTCCCAAAATTCTTCAATTCATCGGCAGTTGGTCGTATAAACATGTTTTTTACAAAATGAGCTTGCCATGCAACTTCCATGATGAATCTTACCTTAAGGCGAGTATTTTCATTTGCTCCGCAATAAGCATCCATTACATATAATGTGTCTTTATTACTTAGTTGCTCCACTGCAATATTTTTCAATTCCCCCCATACTTCTTGAGTCATAGGTTGATTAATACTACCCCACCATACAGTACTCTCGGTAGTTTCATCGCGCACAATGTATTTATCTTTAGGGGATCTACCAGTGAATTTACCTGTCATTACATCCACGGCTCCTGTGTCTGTAACAATCCCTTTTTCGTAGCCCTCAAGTGCGGGATTGGTTTCAGCAGCAAACAATTCTTCATATGAAGGATTGTAGACAATTTTCTTTACATTTTTAATGCCATATAATTTGGCAAGTTTTTCTGATGTCATGTCTTTGATGTTTTTTAGTAATTATATAATTTTTCCGTTATTTCTGGGGTTATTATTTAATTCCTCAGTCCATTCTTTTATTAGATGAGGAGTGGTTTTTTCCTTATCTGCTTTATCAATATCTACTCCCGGATGAATATCTTTTTCTCCATCCGTATTTTGAATATTTTTTTTGTCTTTTAAATCTTTCATATCGCTGACGGTTTAATTATTTTCATTCATAACAATTAAATCAATATTATGGTTTGTGATTTATATGTATTTCATTTATTTATGAACCAATGATTGGGACGAATTGTTAAATAAAGAAAACATATTAATTAAATAATTATGGATAGAACTATGGTTAGGTTATATTCGTTGCGCTATAATGATATGAAAACATATTTGGTTGCAACAATATTAGTAGTTGGTAATTTATTGTTTCCTCAATTATGTCATTTAATTCCTGGTGGAGGAATAACATGGTTGCCAATTTATTTTTTCACACTTGTAGGTGCCTATAAATATGGCATAAGGGTTGGATTATTGTCGGCCATACTTTCTCCATTGGCAAATTATTTGATATTTGGAATGCCTCCAATAGGTATTCTTCCGATTATTATTATAAAATCGTCTATTCTTGCCATTATTACTGGTTTGCTAGCTGCGAAATTTAATAAAATAAGTATAGTTGCTATTATTCTCGCTGTAGTCTCTTATCAAATAATTGGAACAGGAATCGAATATTTAATTACATCTTCAGAAAATTTAGCCATTCAAGATTTTGTAATAGGATTTCCCGGTATGCTTTTCCAGATTTTAGGAGGATATTTTGTGTTGATAACCTTGCATAAACTTTAGTCACATATCATGAATGCAATGCCTATTACGCAATAGAAGGTCGCAGAGGTAGGCCGTGTGTCATACCATAATAAAAGAAAGAAAGGATTATTTTTGCACTTGCTATTTTAATCTGCGTAAATTTATTTTTGTGAATTATTTGTGTTTTATTCAAATTAATATATAAATTTGTGGGTTCACTTTTGTTGTGAACCCACAATTTGTATACGAACATCATTTGTGGGTCTCATATCACATATTTAGAAATTAATAGCGATAAGAATAGTTTTTATAAATAAATAGTATCAACCTAAATTTAATGAATTATGAGAAAAATTACTTCTTTATTTGTAGTGCTTGTTGCACTTATTAGTTTTAATGTATTTGCAGGATCCGGAATCTTTGTGAGGGGTGGTCTGAATAATTGGGGGTCTCCGGCAGATTGGGAATTTGTAGCCGAAGGCAACAATGTTTATACACTTACCAACAAAGAATTGAAAGGAGCATTTAAAATTGCTGATGCAAAATGGTCGGATGCTTGCAATTATGGCTCTAATGGAGCGAAGATAGTTCCCGGAGAGACATATAACTTGGTCTCAAAAGGAGGAAATATTGAAATTGATGGAGTGGTAAAGTGTAATAAAATTACGCTTACACTCAATGGAGCTGATGCAACATTGTTTATTGAAGGTTCAGGAGGTAGCGGAGGTGAAATTCTGAAGATGTACATTATTGGTGATAATAATGCATGGAATTTTAATGATAATTCAGCAACTCTTTCAAAAGTCGAGGGAAAAGATAAAATGTATGAAGGAGAAGTAACATTTCCCGAATTGACTACATTTGCGTTCTGGCGTATATATGAAGACTTGGGACAAGTTGGATCATGGGGTACGGAATCAGGTGAAAATCTTGATGCTCACACCTTGACCGGTACTCTTAAGAGAGGTAGCGAAGGATGTGTAACCACTACATCTGGAACCTATAAGGCATCATTTAATTTGGGAACAGGTGAATTTGTATTGACAAGCACCGGAGGTGTAAACTCTATTGATGCCGAAAGCGTAAAAGTTATCGGAGGGAATGGTGTAATCACTATAAATGGAAATGTAAAGAATGTAGAAGTATATTCTATGACTGGATCATTAATAAGTAAAAATGCAACTACAGTGGAAATGCCTGCCGGAGTTTATATTGTGGTAATCGACAATAAAGCAGTAAAAGTGCGAGTAAAATAATTTATTATATGCATTTTTTAAACGGGATATGATTTTTATTGTATCCCGTTTTGTGTGTAGACTAAGTAATTGAACCAAAATAAATACTACCTGGGAAACATTATATTTTGCACATTAAAATATAAAGAGGAAAACAAATATTTTCCTCTTTGTTATTTCTCTCG
>CAZYEO010000144.1:0-5321 GCA_964646495.1 uncultured Muribaculaceae bacterium | reverse complement strand
TCTGCTGTCATTCCATATTTCAAAGCTATTTTCCCTACATTTTCTCCTGATTTAACTTTATGTGTTTGGAGTGTGGTGTTTCGTGCCTTTTCATCTTTTTTTACCGGTGATGGTTGTGCGCTTTTTTCCTCTGTTGCCGATTTCTTAGGCGTAGCAGATTGCTTACTGTTGTCGGTTATTTTCCCTTTAACGGTAATATCTTCGGTGGTGCGCTGATTTCCTGATTTGACGGTCGCTTCCATGTCTTTATCCGATGGAATAATTATAATTGGCATCCCTTTGTAGGCATAGGTAGCAAAATCTGCTATATCTTCATTTTTCAATCTTATACACCCTTCAGATGCTCTTGTCCCTATCGAAGCCGGATCGTGAGTCCCATGAATACCGATTCCGGTGTGTGGAGGGGTCGATAATCGAATAAATCGGGAGCCATACGCACCCTTTATAACCCCTTTGCCATCGTTGAAATCGTGATCCCACGATGAAGCATCCTGCACGGCTACTACTTTAAATATACCTTCGGGAGTTTTCATATCTCCTTCCTTCATTTTATCGCCATATCCTTTGCCACATGCCATTGGATATTTCTTTATCTGGTTGCAATTTTTGTCATATAAAGCGAGCATCATAGTCTGTTTTGAAATTACAGCAAACATTCCGTTGTCGGTATCGGCATTTTCAACGCTTATGTCCTCTATATTTTCTTCGCTAATAGCGCAATTTTCTGTGTTTTCATCGGTTGATTTGGGTGATGATGAGCATCCTATCAGAAATAGACATATAATAATAGTATAAACTAAGGATTTTGTATTATTCATTTTAGTGTGATTATTTAGAAATATAATTTTTTAATTTGTTGATTGTTCCTCTTTTATGAAACTCACATAGCAATCGTCATTTACCTCATAAGTGACTTGGATTGGTGCTCCTTTATCAAGCATATTGATGATTATGATGTAATTACCAGTGGGAAGAGTTCTGTCTTTTGTTATGGATTCAAATATAAGATCAGTATTAGAATTTGAAAAGCTATTTTCAAGTAGATATTCAAAAGGTCCTAATTTGCCTTTGCGTTTTGAATAATCTATTATAGCAAATTTATAAGGAGTTTCTAAATTTGAAATATAATCGGCGGGTACTATTGATCGAAAACGTATAAAATCATTCTCACTACAAAGAAATTTTTTATTTACGTATCTCGATGATGAATTTATCTGATACCAATCTCCGGATGAACCAATGATTTCTACTCTATCACCATAGACCGCTATTCGAGAAGATATATTAGAATCGTTATAATTATTGGGTGAAGTTCTTATTCTTAGCTTGCTTGCAAGTACATATTTAATATTGGGGTTGTCGGGGTTTATCTCTGTCGGTATCCCGGTAGTGGCAGTGGTGTTTGTATCATCGTCGCTTACCGATGATTTCGAGGAACCTAACATAAAATATATTATTACGGACAATAATAATATACCTCCAGCTATGCATGCAATCCTAATAATTGATTTATTTGTTTTTGCATCATCGTCATCATCATCTGATTCTGAATAATTTTCATGGGATTGGGATATATCGGGTTGCGAGACTCTGATTCTCTCTTGCTGTACTTTTATCGGAGGATTATTTGAGATAGAGTTGTTTTCCACAGGACATCCACATTTGGGGCATGTAGAGTCGGTAGGGGATATATTGCTATTGCATTCCTGACATTTGTTTGTTTCTGAGTAATTTGGGTTTTCATATCCACATTCATGACAGAATTTTATTTTGCTTGATAATGGACATCCACATTTAGGACAAAATGTATTAGAATCGTGATTTCTGTTCATATCTATTAAATTTAATAAGGTAAGCCATTATTAATGGCTATTGTTAAAAATGTGTGTGTAGGTGTTATTTTATTTCACAAATATAATATTAAAATTCGTAAATTGCAAATTATTTCTAAAGTATAAAGGGATTATTGTAATTTAGAACAATATTTTATATTGATGCGTTATTAACATAAATATCAACAAAATTAATATTTAAGATATGTGCAGTACATGCGGGTGCGACAATGGCGAACATAATCATCACCATCACCATGATAATGAGAAGACAGTAAAGGTAGAACAAGATATTCTCGGTGAAAATAATCGGTTGGCAATGTACAATCGCGGATGGTTTCGTGGAAAAGAAATTTTTGCTTTGAATATAGTTTCCTCTCCGGGGTCGGGAAAGACCTCCCTTCTTGAAGCTACAATAAAAGAAATGAAAAATGATTGCGAAATTGCGGTGATTGAGGGTGATCAACAAACTGATAATGATGCCCAGCGTATCACGGCACATGGAGTTCGTGCGCATCAAATTAATACCCAAAGCGGTTGCCACCTCGATGCTCACATGGTGTGGCATGCAGTAGAGGAGTTAAAGCCATTGACAGGGTCGATATTATTTATTGAAAATGTAGGAAATCTTGTGTGTCCTGCCATGTTTGACCTTGGAGAAAGTATGCGCGTAGTTGTGATAAGTGTCACAGAGGGCGATGACAAGCCGTTGAAATATCCATATATGTTTGCTCAGAGTGATGTGTGTGTTATAAATAAGGTCGATTTGTTACCCTATGTTCCATGCGACATTGCCAAATTAAAAGAAAATTGCCTTCGAGTAAATCCACGATTAAGGATATTTGAAATTTCATCTACAGTAGGTACCGGAATAGAAGAATGGTGTACATTCCTAAAAAGTAAACTCGTTACGCCCGACGAGAATTATTTTGATAAAATAGCGCATACATGGGATAGTATCACGCATCACGATATGGGCAAGATAGAGCGTATTTTAGCAAAAGTAGGGATAGAAAAGGGGGCTGAAATTCTTGATGTCGGTACGGGAACCGGTGTACTGATTCCATTTATAGCATCGGCAGTGGGTGCTTCAGGGGTAGTGGTAGGAGTCGATTCTTCATCTAAAATGCTCGATGAGGCAAAAATAAAATATGGAGCATTGAGCAATGTAAGATTTCGAATTGGAGATATTGAAAAAATGACTCTCAATGAAAAATTCGATAGGATCATATTGTTCTCGATGTTTCCGCATCTATCACATCCTATCGACACGGTTACAAAACTCGTTACTAACAATCTTTCACCTAAAGGGACTCTCACCATAGCACATTCTCAATCTAAAGAGGCAATCAATCAACATCATTCACATGTGGGTGATAATATGCATAGTTTTGAACTTCCGGCTGTAGAAGAATTAGCAAAAAGTTTTGAACAATGCGGAATAGGAGTAGTGAGTATGGCAGATAGTGATGAAATTTATATGATAATATTGCGCAAAGGGGTTTGATTTTGTTTTTTATGATGCAACATTATTTCTTTCACTGTCTCATATATATTTCTGCCGGCTATTAATGGCTGCATGGCTTCGCTCAAAGGTAGAGAAGCTGATGGTAATGCTACAACATCGGCAAAACCCATATTGATGAGTTTACGTACGCATTTCACTCTTCCACCGATGGCATACACCGGAATATTCTGTTTCTTTGCACGATTGAGAATCCCGATAGGAGCTTTTCCCATAGCGGTCTGATTATCAAGATTTCCTTCGCCGGTTATTATCATATCGGCATCTGATATTAATGTGTCGAATTTATTGGCATCCAGAATAATGTTAATACCTGATTTCAATTCAGCATTGAGGAATGGCAACACGCCACCCCCTATTCCTCCTGCGGCTCCTGCTCCGGCTACATGGGTTATATCCATACCCTTCACTTTGTGTATCAAATGGGCATATCCATCCATGAAGCTATCGAGAACTTCAACCTCATGGGCATCCGCACCTTTTTGTGAGGCATATACACAAGCTGCACCATTCCTTCCGCAAAAAGGATTATTGACATCGCATGCAAATGTGAAATGACATTCTTTTAGACAAGGATTTGTATCAGATTCATCAATATCAGAGATAGAATATAACTCAGATCCCGTTATTGGATACAAAACATTTCCCCTCGCATCCTTAAATTTTATTCCCAGAGCTGAGAGCATTCCTGTGCCTGCATCATTTGTTGCACTGCTACCGAGCCCTATTATAAAATCCCTACACCCACGAGACATCGCGTCAGCTATCATTTCGCCAACGCCAAAAGAGGTAGTAAGCATAGGATTTCGATCTTTTTTGTGTAGCAAAGTGAGTCCGGCAGCCGATGCCAATTCCATTATGGCTGTATGCTTGTCTTCGGTAATGGCATAAGTTGCGATTATAGGGTGCATTATCGGATTGAGTACTCGGCATTTCACAAGACTTACTTTCATACACGCACTCAGAGCCTGCATAAATCCCTCTCCACCATCAGCAATTGCAACAGTGGATATGTTGGCACGAGGAAATACTCCTAATACCGCTTTCTTAGCTTTGCGAGCTACGTCAATAGAGCTCATACATCCCTTAAAGGAATCAAATGCTAATACGATTTTTTTCATAGATACTGAAAAATTGAACCATGCTAAGATACAAGAAATAAAGTATATTTTCAATCATATATGAAAAATCTCCCCAATAAGCGATATTTCAATTGCTACATGTAGAGTAAATAAAAACTCTACACGTATAATAGATTTAGCAACCGGGCTGTTCTGCATGCTTCAAATGAATTTTGTGCTCGCAATTTCTCCAATATATTTTGTCGATGTCTATTCACAGTATTAATGCTAATAGATAATTCTCCCGCAATTTCTTTACTTAATTTTCCTCGTTCTATAAGAGTAAGAATATCTTTTTCTCGTTTTGTCAAAATGTCGTTTAATTTTTGTCGATCAATAACAAATCTTGAACCAGTCAATGTATTGTAAATATATGATTCCGGTATATATTCTGAAACAATATTATATATACATAATGCTAATCGCACGCTCCCATTAATTTTGCTCGCTACATAAAAAACTCGATGGCTCACTGGGAAAATGCCATGTATAGTATTCATTCTTACGTAACTATGTAAATAATAAGCGCGGGATTCCGACTTATGTAAGCCTTTAATAAAATGAAAGAATTTCAATTCATCTAAATTGCGTTTGTCCAAATCTGACGGTTGAACAATATTAAAGATATTTTTCTCCCAAATTGAGCTAATCGTTTCATTGGTTCCTGCTTTTCCCAAACCTAATGTACCGGCACAGCCTCCATAATAAATATAGCTGATCCCCTCTTTTAAATCGCTCAACACAGCAATGGAGTTTTCTGTGTAGGCATACCCTGCGGCAATCATTCGATACCGCTGGATTTCATGTGCCATATCATTATCTGTGTCAAATGTTTGGGATAAT
>CAZYEO010000143.1:0-5373 GCA_964646495.1 uncultured Muribaculaceae bacterium | reverse complement strand
AATTGCAGATTGTAAATATGAATCGGTCGTATATATCAGAGATGGCATAAGATATGAAACGCCGATAAAAGTCATGCCTAAATCACATCCTTTATATCAAGAGTTTAGGTTGTGGAAATTCATATCTCAACTAAAGTTATATAAAGAAGGGATAGATGTTACGGGTGATTTACTAAAGTCGGAAGATGATTATGTGGCATTATACGAATGGCTTAATACTAAGAGAGAAATTCAAAATAAAGACATGTTCAAATGGGATAATTTTGGCATTCCTAAAAAAGAACAGTCACTTTACCGCTGGAATTATGTAATAGATGGAGATAAGAAATATCCTTGTAATGAAACACTTACAAAGATTAATCATAGGCTCGCAAAACAGGAATTATCCCCCATTAGTGACCACCTTCTTCCCCAATTATGGCACATACTATATTCTGTAACTGATACCGATCAGGTAAAATCAGCACTTGCCCGATTTGCTATTAAAAACGGATATGATCGTGATAAATTTGTGTTGGCACTTAAAAGCTGTGTTTTTGAACCAGATTATGGTGCATATAGCGAAAAAGCCATCAAAAAAATCCTGTCATTGATGCGTCGTGGTAAATATTGGGATGAGCAGCAAATTGATGTAAAAGTAAAAGATAGAATAGAAAAAATTATAAATGGAGAATTTGATGAGACGATAGATGAACGAAGTCGAAAAATAATTGCGGAAAAACTTAACGGAGCCGATATCAGTGCATTCTGTGGGTTGGATGAGGTATTGTCAAGCTATGTGATATATGGAAGGCATTCCGAATCTAAGGATTGTACCAAATGGAATAGTCCGGATGATATTGATACATATTTAAGAGAGTTCAGACAGCACTCTATGAATAATCCGATAGTGGAGAAGGTGGTGATGGAGACTCTTCGCACGGTTCGTGATATTTGGCGAAAATATGGTACTATTGATGAAATACATATCGAATTAGCACGCGAGATGAAAAAAACGAAGCAGCAAAGAGCAGATGCTTCAAAATATATTAATGATAATGAAAATACAAACCTCCGCATTAAAAAGCTTTTATATGAATTTCAACATGAAAGCTATGAAATAGATAATATTCGTCCTAATTCTCCTTATCAACAAGATATTTTGAGGATATATGAAGATACTATTATTAAAACTTGGAAGGAGCTACCTGAAGATGTCAAAACGATATACAAGAAATTCAATGAAACGGATTGTAGCAAGCAACCAACTCGGTCGGAGGTGCTAAAATATAAATTGTGGCTTGATCAGCAATATCGCTCGCCATATACAGGTGAGGTTATCCCCTTGGCTCGCTTATTCACTTCTGAATATGAGATTGAACATGTAATACCTCAATCGAGATTTTTTGATAATTCATTCAACAATAAGGTGATTTGCGAAGCGGCAGTAAATGCGTTGAAAAATAATCAACTCGGATTGGAATTTATTATAAATCACAAAGGCGAAAAGGTTGTCCTGCCAGGGGGGAGAGTCGTAACAATATATGATGAACCGAGCTACCGAGAACATGTGGAAAAGCATTATATAAACAATAAACAGAAACATGACATATTGCTATTTGATGAAATACCTGAAAAATTCATTGCCCGACAAATTAATGATACCCGATATATTAGTAGATTTATAAGTGGATTACTTTCAAATATAGTGAGAGAAAAAGATGAGATCGAGGCAAATTCAAAGAATTTAATAATGTGTAATGGCGGTGTAACTACATCCTTGAAAAAAGATTGGGGATTGAATGATGTATGGAATCGCATTGTTACTCCTCGATTTGAACGATTGAATGAGATTACCAAAAGTAATATGTTTGGACAATATGTAAATGATGGTGGTAAACAATATTTCCAAACTAACATGCCACTTAATTTATCGAAGGGATTTAATAAAAAGCGAATAGATCATCGTCATCATGCAATGGATGCTGTAGTGATTGCATGTGCTACTCGTAGCCACATAAATTACCTCAACAATCAGTCGGCAAGTGATGGTAATAGCAGATATGATCTAAAAAAGAAATTATGTTTTAAGGATAAATACGACCAAAATGGTAAATACACATGGTGTTTTCACAAGCCTTGGAATACATTTACCCAAGATGTGTATGAAGCATTGAGAGGGATTGTAGTTAGTTTTAAACAAAATATACGCGTGATAAATAAAGCCTCAAATACCTATCTCAAATTTAATGCTGAAGGTAAAAAAGAGAAATTCAAACAAGATGGCGAAAATTGGGCTATTCGGAAATCAATGCATAAGGCAACCATTTATGGAGAGGTGAATTTGAGAGATGTAAAGAGCATGAAAATCGCAGACGCTCTGAGAAATTATCAGATGATTGTAGATAAAGATTTGAAAAAGAAGATAAAAAATGGGCTACAACAGGGCTTGTCATTAGACCAGATTAGTAGGAGCCTTAAGGATCGTAAAATTACCAATGTCGATACTTATTTCTTTTCCAACGACACTAATAACCGTATGGGTGCAACTCGTAAGTCGATTGATTGTAGCTTAGATGTTAAAACAATAAAATCAGTGACAGATAGTGGTATCCGAAAAATATTATTTGCGCATTTGGCTGATTGTGATAACAACCCGAATATAGCATTCTCGGCTGACGGAATTGAGGCGATGAATAAAAATATTGTAGCTCTAAATGGAGGTAAACCACATCAACCAGTGTATAAAGTGCGAATTTCGGAGACAATTGTTAATAAATTTCAGGTAGGACAAATAGGTGCAAAAACAAAAAAATATGCTGAGGCAGATAAGGGAACAAATTTGTTTTTTGCTGTATATATTGATGAAAAAGGGAAGCGTAGCTACAATAGTGTTCCCCTCAATGTTGTAATTGAACGACAAAAACAAGGACTAAGCTCAGCTCCCGAAAGAAACGAAAAGGGAGATAATCTGATATTTACCTTATCTCCTTATGATCTGGTATATGTGCCCACAGCCGACCAAATAGATACGCGAATTACTGTTGAAGATATGGATCGAAGCCGAATATATAAATTTGTGGATGGAAGTGGAAATACGGCAAACTTTGTTCCACATAATACGGCAAACGTAATAGTTTCAATATCCAAGAAAGATGCAGAAAAGTATAAGATTAATATGAATGGGATTCAGGATGAATATGGTTTAGGGAGTCCTCAGTCAAAAAATCAAAGAGCACTTACTGGTGAGATGATTAAAGAAATATGTATACCAATAGAAGTCAGTAGGCTTGGAACGATAAGAATAAAGTAATGATAAAGCGTACATTATATTTTGGCAATCCCACATACCTGAG
Organism: uncultured Muribaculaceae bacterium; assembly: GCA_964646495.1. Classification (GTDB taxonomy): domain Bacteria; phylum Bacteroidota; class Bacteroidia; order Bacteroidales; family Muribaculaceae; genus HGM05232. The sequence continues at coordinate 2,038 of CAZYEO010000143.1, read as the reverse complement.
TATGCAGAATGCACAACTTTTAATTAGATTGCCTGAGGTTGAAAATTGTAAAAATATTACTGATTCTTTCAAAAAAGAGGCTCAACGCAGTATCCCCATTGAAGATATTGGTGTCGTAATCTTGGATAATAAACAGATTACTATCACTCATGGCGCTTTGGAAGCACTTCTCGAAAATAATTCAGTTCTGATTACATGTGACAGCAGTCGGATGCCGGTGGGGTTGATGTTACCATTATGTGGAAATACAACACAAAACGAACGATTTCGTGAACAGTTAGATTGCTCACTTCCCATGAAAAAACAACTTTGGCAGCAGACTGTGCAGGCAAAAATTAAGAATCAAGCCATAACCCTTCGTGAGTCTCGTGGAGTAGAGGTGCGCAATATGCTTAAATGGGTGGACGAGGTTAGGAGTGGTGATCCCGATAATATGGAAGCTCGTGGCGCTGCATATTACTGGGCTAATTTATTCACTAAATTCAACCGAGATAGGGACGGACAACCTCCTAACAATTTGCTCAATTATGGATATGCTATTTTGAGGGCAATTGTAGCTCGTGGTTTGGTTTCATCCGGGCTTTTGCCTACATTGGGTATTCATCACCATAATAGGTATAACGCCTATTGTTTGGCAGATGATATTATGGAACCATATCGACCATATGTGGATAAACTTGTAGTAGATATATTTGATAGAGGAATCCATAACTTGGATAAAGACACTAAAACAAAATTATTGTCTATTCCGGTAACTGATGTTATGATTAATGGACAGCGAAGCCCTTTGATGATCGCTGTAGGATTGACAACATCATCATTATATAAATGTTTTAGAGGAGAAAGTCGTAAAATACTTTATCCTGAAATGTAGTGGAACGATTTTCGGAATATAGAATTATGTGGGTACTTGTGTTTTTTGACCTTCCTACCGAAACAAAAAAAGAGCGAAAAGAGTATGCAACTTTTCGCAAGAAACTTATTAGTGATGGCTTTACAATGTTTCAATTCTCTATCTATCTGCGACATTGTCCTTCGCGCGAAAATGCAGACGTGCATATAAAAAGAGTAAAATCAATGCTGCCACCAATAGGCGAAATTGGTATAATATGTATAACCGATAAACAATTCGGGCAAATGGAGATTTATTCCGGTAAGAAAAAAATAGAGGGAAGAGATGTTCCTCAGCAGTTGGAACTATTCTGATACCAATAAAGTACAATTATAAAATCCACCCTCAAAGGTGGATTTTATAATTAAAAAAAGAGATATTTTTTAATCCTAAAATGCGTGATAATTCACTGATTTACAGATGTATATGTATATCGTGCTGTACTTAATATCTCAAAGATACAATTTTGAAAGCAAATCACAACGGGTAGCACTTTGGTCATTCTTGAATACGTGCTGTACTTAATATCTCAAAGATACAATTTTGAAAGCAAATCACAACAAGTAATTAAAGATAATTTCAACTTTGCTGCTGTACTTAATATCTCAAAGATACAATTTTGAAAGCAAATCACAACCAATCTCGCGATTAACCGCCGTGAGGGTGTGCTGTACTTAATATCTCAAAGATACAATTTTGAAAGCAAATCACAACCCCAGTCCTAGTATGTTCTTGAGCCATTCCGCTGTACTTAATATCTCAAAGATACAATTTTGAAAGCAAATCACAACAGTGTGAGTATATAATCTTTGCAAATACACGCTGTACTTAATATCTCAAAGATACAATTTTGAAAGCAAATCACAACTCAATGCATCAATGGCTGGCACACCATGTGGCTGTACTTAATATCTCAAAGATACAATTTTGAAAGCAAATCACAACAGTAGCAGGAGTTGTACATAATCCTGACTGGCTGTACTTAATATCTCAAAGATACAATTTTGAAAGCAAATCACAACAATGATTAGTTGCCATCCAAACCCATTATTGCTGTACTTAATATCTCAAAGATACAATTTTGAAAGCAAATCACAACGCAAACATCTACTCCGCTCTTAAATTTGCGGTAAAGATGGATATGGT
>CAZYEO010000142.1:0-5375 GCA_964646495.1 uncultured Muribaculaceae bacterium | reverse complement strand
AAGATCTACTCCGTATATCTCGCATGCCAATTTTATACCGCTATATAACTGTTCTATATGCTCCACGGTGAATCGCTTTGACACTCCTATCGAAACCGTTATTTGCTTCGGCGTGCCGTTCATTGCGTAAATGTCTGAGAAGTTTACTACGGCTGCTTTATATCCCAGATGCTTCAATGGAACATATGTAAGATCAAAGTGTATCCCTTCGAGCAAAAGGTCGGTAGTAACCAATACCTCTTTTTCGCCATAAGAAAGTACAGCGGCATCATCACCAACTGCTTTCTTTGTCGATTCATTTTTAATCACTGCATCCTTAGTGAGTCGGTCTATCAGACCGAATTCCCCTAAGGATGCAATTTCAGTTTCTTTTTTTTCCATGTATGGAATTATGATTTTATCCTATTATTCTTTAAACTGATTGATAAGTTCCTTCATGATTAATGTCATGTTTGGTTGAGCTGCTGCAGCTGCTTTTTGTACCTCTTCATGCGATACTTTTTCGGTAATTCCTTCTACTCCTAAGTCTGTAATTACCGACACTCCAAACACCTCCATGCCACCATGACGTGCAACAATAACTTCAGGAACAGTACTCATACCTACTGCATCGCCACCTATTATGTGAAAATATTTGTATTCTGCCGGAGTTTCAAATGTAGGACCTTGAGTACCAACATATACACCTTGCATCACACGAATATTATTGTCGGCAGCAACTTTCAATGCATCCTTGATGAGACGATGAGAATATGGCTCACTCATTTCGGGGAAACGGTCGCCAAGCTCCTTGTAGTTTTTACCACGCAATGGGTGCTCTGGGAATAGATTGATATGATCTGTGATAATCATTATATCACCAATTTTAAAATTGGGATTCATTCCACCCGCTGCATTAGACACAAAGAGAGTTTTTATTCCAAGCGCTTTCATTACACGAACGGGAAATGTAACAGCGTGCATATCGTATCCTTCATAGAAATGGAAGCGTCCTTGCATAGCCATTACTCGCTTATTTCCCAATTGTCCGAAAATTAGTTTTCCGCTATGACCTTCTACAGTTGAAACTGGGAAATTAGGTATTTCCTCATAAGGTATTACCTGAGCATTCTCAATATGATTTACCAATTCGCCAAGTCCTGTACCTAAAATAATTGCCGTCTTAGGCATATCGGCTACTTTCGATTGAATATAAGTAGCTGTTTGTTTGATTTTTTCTAACATAAATTTTTATTTTGATTCTTAATAGTAAAACTTAGTTTTTATACAATTAGTTCGTTTTATTGAGCGGTTTTATTGTTTTAATTTTTTCTTTTATCAATTGATTGATATCAGAGCAAAAATCTCCATCAGAATAGCTCATGAACTCTACTTCTATAGGGATATAAAATACATTTTCCTTTAATGCCGATGGGAAATAAGGATTGTTAGATAACCTCACGGCATCTTTTTCAGTAGTGATAATCAAGCGTTTCTCACCTTTTAATTCTTTAAATTTAGTTGCTATGAGGTTTAAGTCGGTGCGGTCGAAATTATGGTGATCTGCAAAATGAATTACTTTCATTTTTGCCGGGAAAGTTTTGAGATATTTCACAAATGGACGTGGACGAGCAATTCCGGTAACTACTAATACTGAATCGCGGTCGGTGAGCCAATCGAGATAAGGAACATAATGTGAAGATTCCGGAAATACCGAAACTAAATTGCCATGGACATAGCGAGAAAAATAAAGCTTTTGCGATGGAAAGAGATTCAAGTTTCCACGCATAAGTCGTATATCCATCGGTTTGACATCATCGGGACATTTTGTCACAACTACGGCGTCAGCCCTATTAAGTGCCATGATACTTTCCCTTAACCTTCCTAATGGGAAAATCTTATCATTAAAGACAGGTCTATTATATTCGGTCAGTACTACTGCAATAGATGGCTTTACATATCTATGTTGAAAGGCATCGTCGAGTAAAATCAAATTTAGGGTTGGATTCAAATTCATGATTTCTCGAATACCTACCACTCGTTTTTCGCATACAGCCAGAGTAATTGCTCTTGAGAATTTTTTATAGATCTGATATGGTTCATCTCCTATATCGCCTGGGGTGGATGTGTTGGATGCCAATACGAAACCCTTGGTTTTCCGTTTATACCCCCGACTTATTACTCCAATAGTATATTCATTTGCCAATGCCGAGATAAGATGTTCTACATGAGGAGTTTTACCCGTTCCTCCCATAGCGATATTCCCCACTACAACCACTGGCACATCAAATTCAGTTTCTTTCAATATTCCCCAGTCAAACAACTTATTGCGCAAGAAAGTCACTGCCCCGTAAATTTTTGACAATGGGAGCAATACGCATGTTGATAATATTGGAGAACGTCTAATCAAATCTGTTTATTATTGTATTTTAAAATCAGTCATTATAGCCTGCACTTTATCTCGATCCAAAATGTGCTTCACTTGTTCTTGGAATTTCAACATTTCAATTGTATTCTTATCAAGAATAAGATTTTGAGCTTTGGTTGATAGATATTTTGCTACGTATTTTGTGAAAAAGTCCTTTTCATCGGGCATAGTCACTATATTATATTCTTTTTTCCCAATTTGTTGAGATACCCAAACCACTGCATCATTAAGACCTCCGAGTTCGTCTACTAATCCGAGTTCAAGAGCCTTTGCTCCATCCCACACTCTTCCTTCTGCTATCATTTTAAGACTATCGATAGGAATATTTCTTCCATCGGCACAGCGAGAGGTAAACAATTCATATCCTTGATTTACCATATTCTGGAGTGATTGACGTTGGAATGGTGTAAGAGGTTTCGTGAGGATACCCATATCTCCATTGGCATTGGTTTGTACTACTCCTGTATTTACTCCGATTTTATTCTGCATTAAATCTTTAACGCACGGAATCATTCCGAATATACCGATTGATCCTGTGAGAGTAACCGGTTCGGCAAAAATTTTATCGGCTCCACATGCAATATAATAACCTCCTGATGCTGCATAATCGCCCATTGACACAGCATAAGGTTTCCCTGTTTTCTTAAACTCTTGAAGAGCAGCCCAAATCTGTTCGGAATCAAATGCACTACCCCCACCGGAGTTTACCCTCATCACCAATCCTAAGATTTCATCATCAGTTGCTGCATCTTGAATGTTAGAAATCATCTCATCGGCTATTATTCCATCTTCCGATGAGCTATTGATTTCACCTACGGCATATAAAACAGCTATTTTATTATCTGTTTTGGTTTCTTTTATGGTTGCACTCAATTCAGCCGGCGAAACATATCTTAGATCATCACCAGTCTCTACATTTGTGCGAGCACGTAATTTATCTTCAAACTCCCATTTATAGCATGCTTTATCTACTATATTCATTTTAATAAGTTCATTGGGAGTGCAAGTAATAGTAATGCTATTAGCATAGGTATTTATTTCGGGTACTGAGAATTTGCGTTTTTTTGCCATATCATTTGTGAGGAATGACCACATATTATCAAGATATGACTGTTGTTGTAGCTTGCTCGGTTCGCTCATTTCAGTAAGCAGGAATGGTTCTACTGCACTTTTAAATGTACCCACTTTTACAACTTGCATCTCTACTCCTATATTATCCAAGAGAGTCTTAAAATATGGAGTCACAGCCACTAATCCGTGAATATCTACAGACCCAATAGGATTTAAAAATATACTATCGGCTGATGATGCGAGATAATAATCGCTTTGCGATATACCTTCATTCCCGTAAGCATATATCCACTTATTTTTACTCTCTTTTTTAAATAAATCAAGTGCTTGGCGTAATTCATACAGAGATGCCAATCCTGATTCTAATCCGTTACAATCTAAAAATATACCTTTAATTTTATCATTATGTTTAGCAGCATCAATGGCAACAAGCATTTGTTGTAAACTTACATCCTCATCCGATTCATTAAAAAAAGAAGCCAATTTATCATTTTCGAGTGTTCTCTCTTTAAGTACTCCGGAGAGATCAAGATGAAGAATCGAATTGTCATCAATAACAGCCGGCTGTGTGGATCCTCCTATGGAAGAAGCCATTGCCACAATCATTACAATACCGACTATCATCGAAATAAATGATAATACTACCAATCCAACTATTGTACCGAGGAATGCAGCTAATGCAGTTGTAAAAAATTGTTTCATATATTTTTAAGTTTTTATATTTATCAAACAATAAACGATAAATAAGTTTCTAATTACAAAGATATGATATTTATCTTCGGTATAAACATCAATTTTCAAAAAAAATACTTTGTTTTATGACTAATCCTCAAATAATTCTGAAATATAACTCTATTTTTTTCTAAACCGTCCAAATGCATATTCCACCACATCTTGTTGTATTTTGGAGTGGAGAACGCGGTTTGCAACATAATAAAGACTTAGTCCTGATACTATCTGAGTTGATAAAGAGATATAAGGGTTGGAAATACATGAGGGTATAAAATAACCGGGAATAAGGAATAAAAGCATGATCGCAAAGTATGGTATAACGTCTGACACTAATTTTTTTATGCTATATCCGGTCACTCGTGCTGTAACATACAACATGAACATATAGTAGGCAACCCCAGCCCCCAATTGCCCCCATACCATAATCTCAACATTATAAGTAATAGTCACAAGAATAGCTGCTACCGTAAAGATATCTTTTACCAGTTCGGAATAGACAAGAATCTTTGATTTTCCTACGGCAAGGATATAATTATTATATAGCGAGGTCAGAACGGTGAAAATACCTCTCAATACCAATATCTGAAATAAAATAATTGCATCGTCCCATTTATTACCAAAAAGCATATGAAATATTGGCTCAGCTCCAATAAACAGTAATCCCATTGCAGGAAAAAGTATATATGCTGTAAATCTATTTGTTTTGGCTACCGCCCGGTGAAACCGTTCGGGATCATCTTGGCATGAGCTCATTACCGGGAGGAAAGATGAGGTAATAATTTGCGATAAGGATGAAGTTCCCATTTTACTCCATTTATCGGCTTGAGAATATACACCAAGTTGCACAAGATTATAATATGCTCCTATTATGAACGAATATAGGTTCAAGAATACTGTATTAAGAAAAGAGCTTATCATCACTCCGCTCCCAACGGCAAAGATCGACCGCAAAGATTTCATACTGAATCCGGCTGTTGGCGACCATGACGATGTGATCCATAAAATCATGGATTTTATTACAGCAAGCACTATAGATTGCCATACAATTGCCCATGCACCCCACCCCGTGAGTGCCATGATAATTCCAACGCAGCCAGATACAGATAGCGCCACGACATTGCTCACGGCAATCATGCGCACGTTCATCTGCTTCATCAGCCGATTG